>JBBIKN010000001.1:0-96163 GCA_037445435.1 Nitrospira sp.
ACCCGAAAGGTTGCCACCGCCTTCTTCCTATTTCCACACCTCTTGTTTATACCTCCAAGTTGACGAAAAACGGCAGATCGCTCAGGATCCGCAGGTTCAAATTCACACCCCTTTACGTAGTGATCGTTCAGTCCCTTCATTGCCAACTGCGGCAAGTTAAGGCCGTAGGCTACTTTCTGTGCCTCCCGTCTTGAAATGGCGTAAGAATAGTTGCCGCTCTCCTCCCAAGAAGGAGGATTAAAGATTAGTCGTGGCATTCCTGGCCGATGCCCCAACATACGATGAAGTGCGGCTCTCAGTGGGTTCGACGAAACCGGTTCTACAGAGTATGTGTCGTTTGGTTCTATCAGGAATGCAGCTCGCTTGGCCACACGAAGCATCTCATAAAGAGCCGCGTAGGGACGCGGAAAATGGTGAAACGACTCCTTGCAGAAAACATAATCAAATTGTTGGTCCTTGAAACTTAGGTGTTCGGCATTCTCCACCGAGTATTCTTGGATGTATCCACGTTGCTTCGAGGCCTCTAAGAGAGCGCCACTTATATCGGTCGGTAGCGCGGAAACGAACCCTTTTTCCCGTATTCGTATGGAATCCAACCCCCAACGTCCGTCGCCTACAGTGAGCCAGGTGGCGTCTGAGTGCCGACTCAGACACTCGGCACATTCGTACGCACGGGCATGACGCCAATAATCTGCCGTACTCTCGTCAAACCACGTATTCGAAACCTTAATGCGTTCTTCATCGACGAGATCTCTCTCGAAATGTCTGGCATGCTGTACGTAACTATTTCGGAGAAATAGCATCGTCCTTTCCTCCTGGTGACAACCATTGACGTTTGGTAGTGACGCAAGTCTCATTCAAGAAGGTTGCGTTACTCCCCTCCACAGCAATACACCGCATGCCTGCTTGCGCGAGCATGTCAATGTGCTGTTTTATTCTCATCCCGGCATTATCGTCCTGCGGGGTGTGAGCCTCGTCAAATTCTATGAGCAGCAATCGTGGCAACAGCTTCGTTGCCGTAATATCTTTGATCACCGCATATTCGGCACCCTCTATATCGATTTTGAGCATCTCGATAAAATCATCTCCTTGTTGCTGCATGATGCTCCCTAATCGAAAGCACCTCGCGGCAAAGTAGTTTTCCGTCTTTTGTAAATTGGCGATCGAGCACGAGACATGGTCTCGATTCTGGGGCAAGTAAAATTTAAACTCGGCATCTTGGTCGGCTAATCCAAATGGCAGAAATTGAAGTCTCTCAAAATTTTCGGCAGTGATCGTATAAAAATACTTCTTGCTGTTGTTTATAGGAAACCGTTCACCGCGCTTCACAGCTTTTTCTAAACTACCGAAGTGTTGAATCGCCCTTGGCGTAGGGTCAATGATTCGGACTCGACAACGGAACCGTTCGACTAAAGCACAATCGAAGCTGATATCCTCACCGGCCCCTGCGGAATAACACACACTGTCGCTGATTAGGCCAGCATCCGAAGGTATGATCCATCCTCCATACTCCGTCCCGAGACGTAGAAGTGCTTCGCGGGGAAACAACGCCGCACGATCTACATACGAAAGCAAAGGTGAGCCGCCCGCTTCCTGGCTTTTTAATGAGTGGAACAATTTCTGAACGAATCTTTGAAAAAATTGACGCGGCATGGTTGATAGGGTTTGTCTACCTGCGCAACCTACGCACCGCATATGTCAGCCTTGGGAAGCTCACCTTGAGCCGATGCTTGAGAATATCCCAGGGAGAACCACAAGCACCGTTCGCATTTGAACGAGGTATTGGTGTCTGTTGTGTTGAGGTCTGTTGAATAGCTTTTGTCTGTAGCGCGGTCCGGATACTCAGGGCCTCTGGATGAGAGGCCTCTGCCTGGAACACCCGATCGACAAACTCCTGCCCAACCCGCCATTGCTGAGCTTGAAGGCAGAATCGCGCGATCTCCAAATTGGCCTCCAACTCGTTTTCCTTCGGTATGTAATGCTTGAAAATGAGCCGAGCCGCTTGGACATGCCCCGATTCGATATACGATTTAGCAGCGTTTAGGGCGCGCCGCCTTCTCTCTTCAGCATTCTCTTTTCTTGTAAGCACAGCGTAGAAAGACGCCCGCCGTTCCTGTTGCTCTACGGAAAGCGCTTCAAATGCGCTTCTCTCCTCCTCGAAACGCGCACGAAACGTTGCCAAGGCCTCCGGTGTTTTTTCCCGACTGTTATTCACAAAATAGTCATACTCCTGGACCGCCAAGCCATATTGGCCAAGGAAGCCGTCCACTACCACAAGGTTCTCTGTCGACAGTAGAAAGCGCAGGGATGCCGGGGAATGAGCGTTGATATGGCCATAGCTGGGGCCAAGCATTTGAAAGTGATCGTTGTCCAACGCCCCAAAGTCCATCGGGATTTCTATGACTTGATATTTTGAAACCCTCGCGACCTCCCGCAGTAATGCGCGCTCATATTCCACGTGTTCAAGCACATGGGACAGAACCGCAACATCGAAACAATCGTCCTTGAAAGGAAGTCTGTAGCCGTCAAAGGTTTGGCATGAAACCAACCCCGGTATTCGCTGATCGAGAATTACGCGCACGCCGGATTGCGATATTTCCACCGCGTGCATCGCTCTACAAAACGATTTCTTACCGAGCGACGCCAGAATCGCGCCGTCGCCGGCTCCCACTTCCAACAGAGTGTTGGGAATGCACCGGTTACGCTCGCACAGTTCCACGACGTGATCGGCTTTCCCTTCGGCCCCGACCAGGCGCCATTGCGTGGGAGTTTCATATGTCGTTTCTTCAACATGGATGGGCAAACTAATACTGGCAATACATTCACCCCTCGCAATGGCATCCATGGTTAACCGTACTTTCAGATCAGTAAGTCAGGAGGTGGTCGATGAATGTTTCCAATCTGTCGCTTGCCGTGCGGTCATTGAAAGCTTCCCTGTACGTAGAAAAATTCCGAGACGGCACCGGCTCGTTGGCTAACCGTTCCAACGCATGCACCATGCCTTGCACATCGTCCTGATGTACGGAAAGCCCGATTCCATATCGGCGCACCCTGTCGCCCATCAGATAGCCGTCACTGACTACGATAGGTTTTTCAAAATAGGCGGCTTTGCCGAGCATATTGCTGCTGAAAGGGAAGTCCCGGTAAGCGGCAAAGATGAGGTCCGACATTTGAATAATGGCGTTGAATTCCCTATCGTCCGACAAATAGAAGGGATGCAGAAACAGATTTTCCGGTGAGTCCGCATAAAGGCGTTCGAACGCAGCGATATCCTCCTGACTGAATGTACTGACGTGTATTTCACCTACCTGTGCAAAAAACCACTTCTTTGGGTCGGCCAAAGCGATGAGTTCACTCCATCGCGCAATGTTTTTCTTCCCAACGATCGAACCGCCAAGAAAGACAATCTTGCGTCCAGCGGCTCGACAGGCTATCTCCTCGGCCAATTGACATGTACCGTCGGGCAATTCTGTCGTCGTGATATCGGGAAGATATTGAAAATATTTGTCGGAAAAACTTGAGTTATAAGCTTGGCAGATGGATTCATCGAGGAAACACATGCCGCGCAAGGATGGCAGTGAGTAATAACCTTCGCGCGGAGGTGGATCACTGGGAACAAAACGAATGCCGCCCCACGGAAGGCGACAGACGGATGCAAACTGCCGCCATGCCTCGACACCGGTCTTGTACATATCCATGTACATATTCAGGACGCAATCCGGCCGCCATGGAGATTTTTCCAGAGCGGCCTTCATACGATAAGCCATATCAACCGGATCAAAGTAGTGTGTTTCTGCTGGGTCATCTGGATCGTCACGCTGTTGAGAAAGTTGCCGGGAAAACACCGAATGAACCGCGTGCGATAATTTGTATAATGGCGGAACGATCGTTTGGAACATCCGTTTTTTAAGACGCGTGCGCCTGGACATCCCCGGAACGATACGACTTTCTGGATATTGTTCCGCATAACTTTTCCCGTAGGAAAGCCACCAACGCCACATTTTCTGCACACGCGACTGTATAAAAGGAAGATTGTTCAGCTGAAATCGCGGGGCGTTCCAATCCAAGACGTGCAGCATCGAATGATCCGCCAGTTTCCGCTGAGCCAACCGCGATTCAAGGGCTTTTCGGTCCGGAGTCAGCACAAGGATTCGATGGCCGCGCTCCAACAAGAACCCGACGAACAACGCATTCCATGAATCCAAGTGCCCATGTCCTGAGATCGGATTGTAAATGAGCACACAAGGCCGCGAACGCTTCACGATCCTACAACCTCGCACCGCAATTCCAAAAGCACCACTTTGTACATGAAGAACAGCCCAGGCCACCTTTGTTTGAGTATGCCCTACAAGATGCAATCGATTTTTGTCATGCAGACCTACCTCATCGCAATAGATATCTTTAACGCAGCTAATATAGATATATATGAATCAATGTTAGGCTAGGAATATCCCTAGCACGATTTCATCTATAGCTTCTTCTTTAAGTATCGACTTCCAATCGGCGAAATATTTTCCTTGGTATTGGCTAAAGAGGCCAATCGCTTTTCGAACTTAAATTTCCACTCCCTGAAAGGATTGCTCCAACCGGGATTCCCTCTAGCAGAACCCGGCATTACAGTTATTCACCAATTAAGCACAGAATAACAAGCGTAAGCACGAGGGGAGTTTTTTCAATAGGGAGTGCATGCTGTAGGTTAGGCCTCTGAAACTTTCGAGCGCTTCATGTTCTTACGACCTCACACCACCACATTTCCAAGAGCACCAGCTTGTACATAAAGAACAGATCAGGCCACCCTTGTTTGGGCATGACCTCCAACATGGAATTCACTTTCTTCTCATCCAGAACTCCCGCCTTGGTAAGATTTCCGCTGCACAGGCGGTTCCCATAGCGTGTGATGACACTCACGAGCCAGTCCTGGACTGGAGGACGAAACCCAGCCTTCGGCCGCGCAAGCACTTCCTCCGGGAGCACGCCCTTCAGGGCCATGCGCAACCAGGCTTTCTGCCCCAAGAGGTGATCGGACTGTTTACTGCGTAATGCCATCACAAGCTCAATAAGTCCCACATCCAGGAATGGCAAGCGTGTTTCGACGCCTACACCCATGCTTACACGATCGCCCAGCGAGAGGCAATTGGATACGAGCCACGTATCGAACAGCATACGGATGACCGCGGCCGGCATTTGCTCCACGTTACGCGGACCAACATCCGTCGGCCTGAAAGGATTTTGCTCGCTTATCGCGCGCATCGAAGGACCATAGACCGTATGCTTGGCACGAAACGCATCTTTGAAATTCGCCTCAGCTTCGTAAAAGTGCAGTTGATGAATCGGCCGTGGTGAGATCAACCTGTTGAGAAATTGCTGCGCGCCAATCGAAACTGTCGCTATGAGGCGAGTAACGGCATTCCGCAACGGTGAAGTTGCAAGAACCCGGTTGGTTATCACCGTCTGCGTGACCCAAGGATACCCCCAGAAAAGCTCGTCCCCACCCAAACCGTTAAGCAGCACCTTGATGCCAAGATCGTTTGCCGCCTTGGGCACAGAGTAATGTCCAAAGGCCGCGGGGTCAGCTATCGGTTCGTCCATGATCCGCACCAGTCGAGGGAAAAATTCGACAAAACTATCGACCGGCAATTCCACCTCATGGACGATCATGCCCAGTTGCTCAGCCAAACTCCGCGCTTGCTCACGCTCATCATACAGAGGACGTCCGGGATAACCGACGGAAAATGCGTGTATCGGTTCGGAGGAATGCTTTTGCGCCAGGGCGGCAATGGCTCCTGAGTCGATGCCCCCGGACAGCGCTACTCCTACGGGCACATCAGACCGCAGAGTCAACTTCACAGCCTCTTCCAAGCCTTCGCGAATGCAGCGCAGAATACCGGGCGTGTCCGTAGGCAAGCCGCTCATCTTCGTCGGCTCTTCCACACTCCAATAACGCACCGGTTCGGCAAACCAGTTGTCGAGCGACACCATGAGCGTATGGCCCGCCGGAACTTTGTGCACACCTTGAAGTAGAGTGAACGGTTCAGGGGCATACTGATAATGAAGGTACATATCCACGATCGACGGATCAAGCGCAGGCCGTGATATCAGAAGTGGAAGGAGTCCCTTTAACTCTGAAGCAAAAGCCAGACACTGATGATCTCTGTAGTAGAAAAGAGGCTTCTCTCCGCAGCGATCACGCGCCAAGAAGAGACTTTTATCTCTTTCGTCCCACAATACGAACGCAAACATTCCACGAAAATGCGACACGCACTCCCGCCCCCACACCTTGTAAGCCGCCAGGAGAACCTCCGTATCGGAACGACTGACAAACCGTTCTCCCTTGGCTTCGAGTTCCTCGCGAAGTTCGAGATAGTTGTAGATCTCACCGTTGTACGTAATCACATAGCGGCCGTCCTCATAGGTCATCGGCTGATGCCCGCCTTCGGTCAGGTCGATAATGGCAAGTCGCGTATGTCCGAATTGGATGTGAGGATCGGTGTACACACCGGATCCATCAGGGCCACGGTGAGCCAGTGTGGCTAAGTCATGCTTCGTAAAAGGCGATCGGTGAGCCGGTTGCCGGTAGAACCGCCCAAGAATGCCGCACATGGCTGATCTATGACCTACGTTGAAGGATGACTGAGTTTGTCAGACGAGATATCGGCTCATAACCCTTGTCAGCAAGGAACGAAATGGTCGGATGCGAGTGGAGAGAGGCAAATGGCGTCGCGAGCACTTCCAAGACGATCAAATTCGGGCAGTGCAAATGCCAATCGTTTGAGCGCAGCACCTCCAACTCTTTACCCTCGACGTCAATACTCAGCAGATTAATATGCTTCCCCGTTGGGAGATGTTCCTCGAGAATCGACGAAAGCGAGCGTGGTGTGATTTCGACGGTACGCTCCAAGGCCCAGCCGCTGTCGATGTATTCCTTGGCAAGCGAGGAATCAAAGGTATTGAGCGCGCTCTCCTTGAACATATAAAACATCATCGAAGAGTGGCCTGTAGAAACAGCGCATTCGATGTTGATATCCCCCGGTCGTAGCTTTTTAAACATTTCCATGCTGCCGGGAGTGGCATCCACATTGATGCCCCGCCACCCCTTGCGGTAGAGGGCATAGGTGTTCGAGAACCGAATGGGGTGATGTGCACCGACATCGACGAAAAATCCCACCTTACCGGGAGGCAGAATACGGTCGATCAGTATATCTTCCCCTTCTTGGCTGTAATGAGGACAAGCGCCGCTGATCTCCTGAAAAAAATCCATCATGCCTTGCGGCACTTCCTTGCCGCGGAATCTACCAAGAGTCGCATGGACTAGTGTGTCCATCTGCCCATTGGATAATTCGCTACGTTCCAAGACCCTTGCAATTGCACCGGTCGTGAGAGTGCTATTTGACCGAAGCAGAGCTTCTATCAGCCCATCGGATAGTTCGTTCCGTCGAACGGCACTAGCAATGCCGTCGATTGTGACAGCGCTATTTGCTCGCATAAGTGCCTGCACCAATGCGTCTACCTGCGTGCTGGATACTTCGTTACGCTTCCACACGCTAGCAATCGCGCTGATCGTGGCAGCACTATTTGCTCGAATAAGAGCCTTCACCAAGGCTCGTATGATCTTGAACCCGATGCCATTTCGGAGGGGAGTGGCTTGGTCATGCGGGGGTGTCACCATGTACCGCCTTTAGAGACTTCGATGCCGCCGATTGGTTGCGGCTGTCTCAGACGATCCGCGTAAGGAGATCGAAAAGGCAAGAAGATTGATGTGGTCCAACAATAATTATTCACAGGACCAAAGCCATTGAAGTCTACCTGGAAGAAACCTTGGGAACGAAGAAATTGCGCCACATCTTTGTACCAGTCGGAATTGTCGAGGATAATCACCCCATCCTTTCGTACATGGGCCAAGGCCGCGACTGCACATTCGTTGCGCCACACCCCGTCGATGATCACAATATCAAATTGCTGACCTACTTCGGCAATCGCAGAGACATAAGCCTCAGAGGTACTCCTAAGTAAAATACCACAAAGCTGCGCAGACTTACCTCTCATAGTCTCGTACCAGGCAGGATCATCTTCCACACACCACACGTTGGCTCCCTTACGAGCCCAGTACAAGGAAGAGTTGCCACTCCCGTACTCGAATATGTTCAAGCCTGAAGCATCGAGCTGGTTGCAGTACTCAATAGCGGGATAGGTATACCAAGGCAGAGATGAACCATCGGCCGCTACCGGCAACTTGGTTTCCAAAGTTCGCTCGTGCCCGTGAAGAGACGCCAGTATCTCTTGAGTCCGGGAGGGGCATTCTTTGGGCCCACTTGGCATAGACTCTGCGATCAATCGCTTCAAATAATTCCTAAGTCCGGTATTAAGCCCCATCCTGGAAACCCATGTTGGGATGAAGTTTCATCATTGATCTGTGTTCATTCTTAATAGAGTATTCCACATCAAGTTGGACGGATGCTCGATAGTCGGCATAAAAAAAGGAATCCCTGGGTTGCATGATCGCAAGTTGGGCGTGGTTGATCTCGAAAAAGATATGAACTCCGACCTCGCGCTTGATGATCGCAGCGCTAAAGAAATAGACTCCCGGTCGCAAATTGGGGTTTTTAATGAAAACGTCGTACACATGATTCCCTGGTGCCATGAAAAAAAACGTCTTATGCACTTCATAATTGTCGATAATCGCGATCGCTTTATTGATCTCGCCATCAATGAGAATTCGCAATATCGCTTCTTCTATAACCTCCAAAACCGTCACGTGATATCTCAGGTAGAAAGACTTGCCGTACTCCAATGACGTCACTGAAGACTTGGTCTCATCAAGAATTTCAACCTTTGCAATATAGGCAGTCCCTGCTCCGCCTCGTAGCCCGCCATATTCTTTCGGGATCTCATCCACCTTCACCACGCCTGAGGGACGATGAAACCGTTCCAGCATGTTATTGTTATCGTAAGCTTTACAAGTGTCTTCCACGGACATAATACCTTTTGAAATACCTTGATGGAGCACCAATCCCTTGTTACACACAGCCCAGACTGACCCGACCGAGTGCGACACAAGTAATATCGTCGTGCCGTTACGCTTGAGCGTTTGGATGCGCTCAAAGCACTTTTTCTGAAAGCTCATGTCTCCCACCGCCAACACTTCGTCGACCAGTAAAATCTCGGGGGTCCCGATGACGGCGATGGCGAATCCCAGCCGTACGCTCATGCCGCTGGAGTAGTTGCGAACCGGCATGTCGATGAACTCGCCTAGTTCAGCGAAGGCGATGATTTCATCGAATTTATTCCGGATTTCAGCAGGCGTCATACCGAGCAATGTCCCACTGATATAGATGTTCTCCCGCCCGGTCAGCATGGGAGAAAATCCGGCTCCTGCTGCGATGAGCGCCCCGATCCGGCCTCGCAGTGTCACCTTTCCCTTGTCGGGTCCATAGGTACCGTTGAGAATCCTCAAGAGAGTCGTTTTACCCGAGCCGTTGACGCCCATGATACCCAGTGCATCGCCGGGATCGAGAACAAAGCTCACATCGTTCAGCGCCCAAAATTCCCCAGGGCGAAGTATCTGATCCTTCTCTTTACCGAGTATCCGACGAGCGCTGTCGATCAACCCATACTTAAGCGCACTCTTGAGCGATAATCCGAATTTCTTGCTGACCGCTTCAACGACCACCGACGGCTTTTGCACTAGAGTCGCTCCGCTACCAAATCTTCCAACAGGTAGAAAATTCTCAATCCGATTGCTACGAGGATGACCGTCCCCACGGCAATAATCAGATAGACGCCGACGTGATCAGCATGCCCCAAACAAATGAGCGACCTCGGCACGTCCACCAGGTAGCTCAGCGGATTCCAGTCTATTAAGGCTTTGACGAAGACGTTTTGAATAGTCGAATGGACATAGATGACCGGTGTCACATACATGACGAGTGCCAACCCCTGTGTCACCATCGGTGTGAGGTCACGAGCAATGGAACCAAGTACGGACAGCACAAGACCAATGGCGGTCCCTAACAACACCATGGGCAATGCCAATAACGGGTATGCAAGCAGCCACCATGTCGGCTTGACACCCGTTAGAATAAAAATAATGGTCATCGTCGCCATGCTGATGAGAATTCCATAGGAGAGGCTTGCCAAAGAACTGAGCGCTAAGGCCACCTTGGGAATCCTGGTGCGCATGATCAAATCAGCCTGAGCTTGCAAGCCTCCGCTGACGGCTCCCATTGCACCAGGAAGACATCCCCATATCGTGCTTCCCACCATCACATACACCGGATAGGGGATTTCGCCCTCTCCCGGACGTAGAACACCGATGAAAAAGAGAAACAGAAAACTGGCAATCCCAAGTAACGGGCTGAGCAGGGCCCAAAAATAGCCGAGGAGCTTTTGTCGAAACTGCGCAGTAAAATCTCTCCAAAATAACCGCATGATGACGTGTTTCGACGCTGCAATATCCCCCCCAGCGCGTTGCAGACCCCAAATGAAGCCTCCCTGGGTCTCGTTGGGTTCATAAATCGTAACCGGCATTCCATCGTTGTCTGTGTAACGCATAGGGAAACTCTTCCTGACCGTCAGGAAACAAGTCGTTGTTCGGGTTAAGAAATGTTTCGGTGAATCGAAGGGGCATTTCTCCGCTCAGTGTGTAATCTCAAGACTTGCTCGAGAAGTCGCTTCGCCTCTGCATACGCCATACATGCACTTCCAATGATTGAGAGCCATCGCTCATGTCTGGAAGACGATTCGGTTATTCGAAAAATACTCGACGGCCAAGGCCATTTTGCGTGCCATGCAGTTGCCTCTTTCTCACACCGGCACGACATCATTCACATCAATTTCCACAACGGCCGCCTGCTGGATCACTCGAACTCCGATCACGAGTCGATGGCGCTTTTCCTTCCGTAAAAGAATCCCATGAACGCCCTGCAAGGGACCACGAGTCACCTCTACCTTCATTCCCTCATGGAGGTAGGGATGTGGATCATACGGCAGAACACTTGTCATGAGGCGACGCAGCGCGTCGATTTCTTCCTCAGGGATCGGTTCGGGCTTACTCCCGCTACCGACGATTTCAACCACGCCGGTTGTCTTTTGCACCGGTGTCTTCTCCTGCTGAGAAAACCGCACAAAACAATACCCGGAGAACAGCGGGACCTCGATTTCCTTCTTCCTGTCCTTCCACTGGCTCAACCGTTTGACCGTCGGAAGCAACGGCTCAATGCCTTGCTGGTCAAGCCGATCCCGGACGAGTTTTTCGTGACGGGACTTGGTACGGAGGGCATACCAGCAAAGATCGCTTGCTTGGCTGGTCTTGTTCTTCTGGATGATACTGCCTCTGGACACAGCTTCGCCCTCTCACTTACAGTGAATAGAAAAACGGTGGCCTGACGGCACTTACACAGACGGCGTCAGCGCTATGATTTTGCTATCCGGAACCTGGTGACGCTCCAGTTCTGTACGGTGCCCTGTCACCTGCTCCAAATCCGCCAGCAACACCGCATCGAATTCCCATCCATTCAACGTCTCCGGTGACCAGACCGGATAGGATAAGAACGGCTCCCGCTGGTTATCATCTACAATTCCAACCAAGGTCATCTGCATTTCGCGGAGCGACAGATAGGCCATCTCCGCGAGTTCACCGGTTCCATATAGGACCACTCGCTTCGTCCCGTTGTTGGCCGCACGGGATAACGCTTCTCGTAGCCGCGCACGCATCTCACGGTAATGAGATAAGGAGTACTCCATATAGAGATACGTAAGCCGCGATTTTTCGGCAAACCCTTGAGGAGTCAGCAAATAACGAACTCGGTGAGAAGGAATCGTGGTGATCTTAATGTAGCCCTTCCGTGCCAATCGCTTAAGATAGAGATTGGTCAGACCCAGCGCAACCCCTAGCTTTGTCGCAAGAGACCGCTGCGTGACTGCACCATCTCGTTCCACCTCAGTCAGCAAGAGAAGATCCCGTTGCCCTTGAAGATTCATATAGTTATGAGAATTTACGTCCCACGTTCAGGATATGAACACAGGAGCGAACGTGAGTCAAGGGTGACATGAAGAAACAGTCATCCACCCTCATCTATAATGAACTCTCATGTGTGGAGGACGGTGAGCGGAGAAGGGCTTTCCAAGACCTTATCGATAGCTGCGGTCACCTTGGCGACAGTGAATCGATCAAGACAATCCCAATAGGGACAAGTTTCACCAATACATTTTCCACACGTGGGAACATCCGGACGCAGCAATGCTCCCAGCCCTAGCGGTTTCCATCTCACCGGCAAATTGTTTCGTCGAGGGTCAAACAAGCTGACAGTGGGGATACCAAGGGCGGCCGCTAAGTGAGCCGGTCCTGTCGCCCCTGAGACCACGATATGAGCATTGGCGATCACCGCCATAAGTTCCCGGAGTGACAACTTACCCATGAGATCAGTTACCCGAGGTGGAATCCTCGTGAGCGGAGCACCTCCATCAAACTCCACGCGCTCCTGATCACTACCGGTAAGCACGACCCCATACCCTCTGTCTGCGAGGGTGGTCGCGAGGCTACGATAGCGGTCGAAACTCCACCGGCGCGCAGAGACACCGCCAGGATGAATGACGACGCGAGGGTTCGTCAACCCCGACCACCGGGACGCACCGCCAGCCCGTTCGGTCTGGGTCAAAGTCAACACCGGCGGACTGACAGGCTGCGGGCGAAGTCTCAACCCCTTGAGCATCTCTACGTTGTACTCTGATTCATGTTTTGAGAACTCACTACGATGCTCATAGACGCGGCGATTCGCCAAAAAACTATACCAACGGTACCCCGTGGCTACTCGAATCGGTACACCGGCCGCCCATGCGGCCCACATCAAGCGGCGAAACGGCTTCAGAAATATGGCCGCTTCGACTCCCTGCGAAAAGGCGCGACGTAGCTCCTTCATCGGATCTGTGAAACGAATGGTTCGGACGTAATCCACGTCCGGGTGACGATCAAGAAGAGACGCTGTGGTTGGACTGGCGAGAAAACCAATTTTCACTCCGGGCACCAGCTGCCGGAGCTGTGTGGCCACAGGAATAGACAGCAGGATGTCACCGATGCCGTCGGGGCGAACAATCAAGACGTTCATCGACATGGTACGTGAGCCGCCAACAGCGGCCGCATAACATCGACCACCTGGGTCGGCTTAATGAGATGAAGGCATTCCAATTCAGGATCGTGTCGACAGACACGACTGAAACAAGGGCTGCAGGACACCTGACCGGCTAACACCTGATGGCCGTCCCCATACGGTCCAGTCCTCGCCGCACTCGTGGGTCCGAATATCGCGACCACCGAAACCCCGAGAGCCGCAGCGATATGCATCGGCCCGGAATCGTTTGTGATCATGGCGGACGCTTTTGAAAGCAGTACCGGTAAGCACCGGAGGGGAATCTCACCACTCAAATCGATGAACGGGCTCTTCGTCAACGCCCTCAACCTCTCCGTGTAGATCCGCTCCTCTGAACTTCCTATCATGACGACCGGGCCAAGATGCGCCATATGCAACTGATCCACGACGGCGGCAAACGAAGTGACGGGCCAACGTTTCGTCGGCCATCGTGCCCCTATGCTCATCGCCACCCAAGGTTTATCCACTGAAAGGCCCTTGCCATAACAGAGCTTTCGAACGATCGCCATGTCCTCTTCCAACAATCTGAACTCAAATCGCGGTCTCTCAGGTAGAGATGCACCCAACGCCGCGGCCATCGAAAGATATCGGTCGACGGCATGGATGTCGCGGCTGAACACCGGCACGCGTTGAGTATAAAACCATGGGCTTCCTTCCCTCCCGTTCGCGAATCCGATGCAGAGGGGCGCGCCGCTGAAACGCGCTACGAGGGCACTTCGAAACAAGCCTTGCAAATCAAGGGCGATATCAAACCGCTCTGCTCGCAGCGCCAAGCTTTCCCTGATCCAACTCCTCACCGTCGTATCCACCGGCCAGACACGATCGATTCCCTCGGCTCGTTCGGCAAGCTCAGCCCACTGACGCTTTACCAGCCACGTGATATGCGAAGCCGGCCATTGCGCTTTGATCGCCGAAACGACTGGAAACGTATGAACGATATCCCCAAGGGAACTAGGCTTGATCAGAAGAATGCGGGCGCTCTTCAACATCGAAGAGGAAGGAGTACCGTGAGGGTTCATCGATGCCACCGGATAACTCCTCAGCCAAACCCCGCCCACCAGATACTGAAAGCAAAGGAAGAACGCGCGTCACTCATCCTTGGACGGTCTGAATCCCTTCATGGCGGCCCACTGAATGGAACTGCACTTGAGGAGAATAGAGTTTGTCGAGCAGTGCCTTGCCGGTGGCGGCATGTGCCGCTTCATGCCTTTCCTGTAACGATCGGCAAAGGCGTTGCCAAGCCCGCAGATATGGCAGCGGTGTCAAATGGTGTCGCACATTGCGGTGCTGACGCACGATCCTAGAGACCCACTCATAATTGCCAGGTATCGCCGCTTCGTAAGGATCTTTGATCAGAGGCTCCGTGCGCACGAAGAACATTGTAATGTTCCCACCGTCGCGAGAGATCAGATGCTTAGTCTCGTACAACCCGTGTTTCTTGGCCAACCGGCGCAACGATACCACATTGAAATTGTAGAGATGGGCTTCATGGAACGTGTTGCGAGGAGCCTGGCAGGTTGCCTCCACATTGGGAACTTCCACGACCAGCATTCCGTCGGCTTTCAGCCAAGACCTCAGCAATTGCAGCACGCGACCCGGATCTTCCGTATGTTCGAGCACATGCCAGATCGTCACCACATCGAACGATTCAAGGGGAAACGTCGCCTCTTGCACGAACCCGACCTGAACCGTGAGCCCGTACTCCCGTATGGAATAGTCGGCATACCCTCTATTCGGTTCAATTCCGCTCACGTCATGCCCCAACGATTGAAGCAGATAGGCGAACTCTCCTCCGCCGGTACCGACATCGAGGACGGCTTTCCGACTCGACAGCAACTGCTCGATCTTTTTGAATCGTGATAAGGCCACATGGCCGGCGCGCAAAACATGCTTCGGTTTCGGGCTGTAGGTCTGTTTATAGGACAGGCGATACTCCTCCTCGTAAAATCGTCTGGCATCATGAGGGCGAGGGTCTGACCATACGAGCCCGCACGCACGACAGATGACGGTCCGCAAAGGCTTCCCGCTTCGACTTCTGTTCGAAAGAATCGATACCTCGGTACCACCGCAGAGGTTACAGGGGATGGAACAAGTGATCAGGTGCCAGCTCACTGCCATCTTCTTCTCTTCCGCTCGACAGAGTTGATTCCCTCACGCATCGCGTTCTACCGCCAGAACATACGCCGGCTTTCCAGCCAGCACAAGAGGAGCCGGACACAGCCTCTCCGTCTTCGTCACGTGTTCACGGGAGTACAGCCTGATACTCGTGGATCTATACGGACGCCCCTCCTTGCATCGGATAGCAGCCAGTCGGCAGCCTCCGTCAACGAGGAGGCAATCCAATCGGGAGCCACCCCTGAAGCCTTCAGTCTTTCTGCCTCCTGCGGAGACACGGCTCCAGTCGTCACCAAGATACTCCGCCCCCCAACCCTCTTAGCCAACTCGACATCACGAATGTGGTCGCCGATCAGGTAGGATCGATCGAGATCGACTCCCCATTCTTGCACCGCTCGATCAATCATCCCACGGTTCGGCTTTCGACACTCGCACCCGTCGTCAGGGTGGTGAGGACAGAAATAGATCGCGTCCAGTGACACACCCGCCCCATCGAGGAGACGCTTGAGTTTCGTGTGCACGGCATCAAGATCGTCGCGCGACAAGAAACCTCGCGCAACTCCAGACTGATTAGTGATGACGATCAATCGAGCACCGGCCCGTTTTAGCCTCGCAAGTGCCTCGGACACCCCCGGAAACAACTCAAACTGATCGGGAGACGTGATGTAGCCGGGATCGGGATTGAGCGTTCCGTCTCGATCGAGAAAAATCGTGACTCCTTCAAGCGGCAAACGGTGTGTCTTGCACCCTTCCCGATTCCTTGCTTCTCCCCCTTGCAACTGCACCAGCGCCGCTTCATACACCCGATCGACGGAGATGCGAGTCATGCAGCGGTGATCGATCGGGCATTCCCTGAGAAGGCAGGGGGCACAGTCTACGGCTTCCCGCACAATCGATCGTTCTTGCCCATAGGGTGCAGTGGTGCGCCAATCCGTGGGACCGAACACCGCCACAACCGGCACACCGCACGCAGCCGCGATATGCATCGGCCCGGTATCATTGGTGATCAGTAGGCGACAACGCTTCACCACCGCTATGAGTTCCCGAATGGTCGTCGCACCGGACAAAACGGCTGATCGCCCGCCAAGCTGTGCCGCAATGTCTTTCCCCAACGATTCCTCTCCCTTGGCTCCCAGGATAACGACTGCGACCGGAGCACCCTTCGGTTCTCCCAATCGCCGCATAAGTCGCTTCGCGACTTCAGCAAATCGGTCGGGTAACCAACGCTTGGCGCTCCCATAGGTTGAACCGGGGTTGATACCGACAATGAAGCCAGAGGGATCGATGCCGGCTGAGGCAAGCCGTACATCGACCATTCGGTCCTCATCTGCCGAAACAGACAGTGTTGGGGGTGCGGCTCCACCAGCCATTCCCAATGGTTTCAACAAATTCCAATAATACTCGACTTGATGCACCGGCACCGGGCCGTTGGGAACGGCGATCGGTTCGGTCAGAAATAGGCCCCTTCCGTCAGTGGCATACCCGTATCGTCGTGGGATTCCGGCGAGCCACGTAAGAAATGCAGCTTCGAACGCATTCTGAAACAGCACCGCTAAATCGAAGCGGCGCCGTCGCAACGTGCCGGCGAGCGACCATTTTCCAGAAAGCCCAGCATGGGTCCCCTTGTCATCGTACACCAGCACACAATTCAGTCCAGGGTGGACGGTGAATAGCTCCGCAATGGCTGGTTTGGCAAGCATCGTCAACTCCGCCTGGGGGAACAAAGCCCGCAGCCCTCGGACGGCCGGCTCGCACATGACCGCATCGCCGATCCAATTCGGCGCCCGCACCAAGATGTTCCGAGGTAGATTCTTACGCACGAGCTTTCCCCCGTTGTATTCCGTCTGATGGCGACCCATCAATCAACCGGTGCAGTCGGTCTTCCCCACGGATGACTGCAGTCCCAAGACGAAGCATCCACCACGGGTCGCTTGGCATGAGCAAAGGAAGCAGTTTCCCTTTGTCCTTCTCAGTCGTCAAAACGATCTCGCCACCAGTGGCCTGGAGATTGGCGCGAATTTTTTCAATATCGCTATGCTCATAGGCATGATGATCTTCGAATGCCGTCTCGCCTAGGATATCAATTCCCATAGATTCAGCCGATCGACGGAATGATGGGCTATTCCCAATACCGCTCACCAACCAAACTTTTTTCTTTCGGCACCAATCAACCGGTTGCCGCTCACCCGAAACGATCGCCACAACGGACTCCGGTCGAAACACGACTTCAATGACGTCTTCGGATGAACAGGCAACCGCTCGTAACCGGTCATGAATCTTTTCCACATCTTGACGTGAATCAGCTCGGGTAATCATCACCGCACTCGCTCGGCACAGCTCGGTCAATGGTTCCCGTAGTCTGCCGGCCGGAAGCAATGCGTCAAGTCCTGCGGCATCGGTGGCATCCAGCAATACCAGATCGACATCACGATGAAGCGACCGATGCTGAAAGCCATCATCCAAAACGATGCAGTCGACCGGATGCTGCTCCAACACCCATTGCCCTAACGCAACTCGATCGGCCCCCACCGCCACAATGGCTGACGGGCAACGTTGCGCCATGAGAAACGGCTCGTCGCCGGCTTCTGATGGACCAACCAACATTCGTGACCCATCGGACACCAGAAGATACGGCTCCTTACTCGTCCGTTTGTACCCCCGGCTTAAGATCGCCACCCTCAGCCCTTTGGCCAACAGCCATTCTGTCAGGAGCATGACGATCGGAGTTTTTCCCGTCCCCCCCACCGTCAGATTGCCCACGCTCATCACCCGACAGGGCAACCGTGTGATAGTAAGCCACCCTTTCCGATAACACCATAGCCGCAATCGGATAATGAGACCGTACAACCCGGCAACCCAGTAAAGCCCTTTACGGACCGGTTGTCCAGGATGCATGAATGCCATGTCAAGGTTTAGCCATAAGAGGTCCCGACCCCGTTGCTACACGGGAGCCGGAATAGGAAGGAGCCGCACGGAGACAAGTTTCAATCAACTCCAGACTCCGTGTGAGTGCCCCTTGGTTGTCCAATACCGCTTGTCTTGCTGCCTGCCCCACTCGATATCGGGTTTCAGGCCGACCAAGCCATTCTTCAAGAGAAGCAACAAGGTCCTCCACTCCCATCACTCGGCGACCTCCTCCGGCATCGGATAAGAGTGTCGCGACCTCTGCACAATGATCGGTATGAGGTCCGAACATGACGGGTGTGCCCCACACAGCCGGCTCTAATAGATTGTGTCCTCCCACGGGAACCAGCGTTCCCCCGACAAATGCTACGGCAGCTTCTCGGTACGCCCGAGACAACTCTCCTCTGGTATCCAAAATGACCACCCGTGGGCCTGATTGCTTCTCCCGAATCCGACTCTTCCGCTGGACGACACACCCGAGTTCGCGAAGCGTCGCTTCAACCCGTTCTGCCCGCTCGATGTGGCGCGGCGCCAACATCAATACTGCGGAGGGATGGATCTTCACGATATGTCGGTAGGCCGACACCAGCAGTTCTTCTTCTCCCGGATGCGTACTGCCGGCGAGAATCAACTGTTCGTGCTCATCAATCCCAAAGCTTCGGCGAAGCAACTCTTCCGATTGAACGTCAGGCAACGGTTGATCAAACTTAATATTGCCGGTCACGTGGACCCGAGTCGGATCGGCCCCCAACGCAACAAGGCGGTCTCCATCCCTGTCGGATTGCATCAGACAGAGCGTCAGCGTCTGAAGCACGGAGCGATAGAAGGAGCGAATCACAGGCAAGTCCTGGCGCCCAAACGACCGGGAGGACAAACGCCCATTCACCAACACAGAGGGCACATCCTGCGCTCGTAAGGTCCACAGTAAGTTCGGCCATATTTCGGTCTCGACGAACAGATACAGCGACGGACGCAGGCTTCGAACCGTAGAAGCCACCGCCCAGGAAAAATCAAGCGGAGCATAGCGATGCTCGGCGATGCCCCCTAAACGTTGTTCGACCGCCTCGCGTCCGGTTTCGGTGACCGTCGTCACGATGTAGCGGAACTCCGAATGGCGCTCGTGCAGCGCCTTCACGAGCGGAGCTGCCGCCACCACTTCCCCGAGCGACACGGCGTGAACCCAGATGACTGGTCTGTCTTGTCTGTCTGGTCCATTTGGTCTGTCTGGTTCGCCCGCGCCCGGTCGACGAGATAGACTCAATAGACCGGATAGACCTTCTTCCAATCCGAGCCGTTGCGCCAACCCTGAACGGCAACGTGGCTTGGCCAGAAGGACAGCCACAATCACCGGGGCAGCGAGCAGCAAGCCGATGTTATAGAGAAGCTTGTACATGGGAACGACGCTAGACGTAAGAGGTAAAAGGTGAAATGTGCCGCGAAGCTTCCGAGCCTCCTACGCTTCACGTCTCATTTTTCACCTTTCACATCTTCTTCCGCCTGATCTGTCAGTCGATTAAGGACCGTCTCAAGTTCCCGGCGAGTCGCCTCCAGCGAGGCGTCATCGGCTTCGCGCGAAACCCAGAGCGGATGTCCGTAGAGAAACAGCCCTCTGGAAAACGGGTACGGGACCATGTAGCGATCCCAGCTCGCAAAGAGTTTTTTTTTGAACAGGCAAAGGCCAGCGGCACGATGGGAAGGCCGGTCGCCTTCGCAAGGTGAATGACGCCGAGCTTTGCGACATGACGCGGCCCTTTGGGGCCGTCCGGCGTCACGACCACATCCCGGCCCGACCGCCCAAGCTTGATCAACGCTCGAAGTGCGCCCGCCCCTCCACGCGTACTCGACCCACGAACCGCTTCGTGGCCGAACCGGGCAATGATCCGGGCAATGATTTCTCCGTCACCATGCCGGCTGATGAGCACATGCGAACCCCGTCCTCGGTACCCGACGGGAATCATCAGCTGCTGGGCATGCCAAAAGGCCAAGATAATGTTGCGCCCATCCCGATACAACGCATCGAGCGCTTCGTGACCGCGCGTCTCACAGCGCATCGAGCGTGCGACGCCGCGAATCGCAGCGGCTGCGATCGGGGGCAGCAGCGAACACTTCACCCACTGTGCGACACGCTTCTTCAGGCTCGTCCCACCCTCAGCACTCAGCACTCAGCACCTCACATCGTCACACACTGGTCACATCCTGAAATTGCATGGCATGCAGCCGGCGATAGACGCCTCCCTGCCGAAGCAGTTCGTCATGAGAACCCATTTCCACTATGGTCCCTCGATCCAAAACGACGATTCGATCCGCGTTTTGGATGGTCGAGAGCCGATGGGCGATGACCAGAGTCGTTCGATTTTTCATCAAATTGGCCAAGGCCAACTGGACGATCCGTTCAGACTCGGTATCGAGTGCTGATGTCGCTTCATCGAGGATCAGAAGCGGCGGATCACGAAGAATGGCTCGGGCGATCGCCAGACGTTGCCGCTCGCCGCCCGATAGCTTGAGGCCTCGTTCTCCGATGATCGTATCGTACCCTTGCGGCAGACGAAGAATAAAGTCATGAGCGTAGGCCAACTTCGCCGCCTGCTCGATGTCGGCCTGGCCGGCACCGGTCCTTCCGAACGCGATGTTGCTTCGGACGGTATCATCGAATAACACGACCTCTTGCGAGACGATTCCGATGTGGGCCCGCAGCGATTGTAATTCGTACGAGGTCAAGGGGAGGCCATCGATGAAAATGCCTCCTGCCGTCGGTTCATAGAAACGCGGCAGCAAACTGGCCAATGTGGTCTTTCCGCTTCCGCTGCTCCCGACGAGCGCAACCACCTCACCCGGCTTAATGGTGAAATCCACATCGGTCAAAGCCGGAACCGTCTGATTCTCATACCGAAGGGAAACGCCCTGAAACTCGATAGCCCGGTTGATCCCCGACAGTGGGACCGTACCGCGATTCCGAGACTGCTCGGTTTCCAAATCCAAGACGTCGAAAACACGCTCGGCCGCCGCCAGCGCCTGCTGAATCAAATTGTTGGCTCCTGAGAGTTTTTTGATGGGGGTATAGGCCATAAACATGGCCGCCATGAATGAGAAAAAGGCACCGGGAGTCATCACCTCATGGATGACCAGATAGCCTCCGTACCAAATGATGGTCGCAACGCCGATTACTCCGATGATCTCCATGTGCGAGTGGCCGAGCGCCCAGACTTGATTGGACTTGAGCGTGGTCGAGAGAAAGGTTTGGTTTCGTACCTTGAATCGTTCAGCCTCCGCCTCCTCCCGCCCGAACGCCTTCACGACTCGGATGCCCGCGAACGTTTCTTGGAGCGTGGAGGCCATGTCCCCCATCTGCTCCTGTCCGCTGGTCGCCAATCGTTTCAATCGCTTTCCCACCCGCACCATCGTCAGTGCCGACAGCGGGATCACGACCAGCGAGATCGCCGCCAACCTCCAATTCTGATAGAGGATCACGCCGACCATCGCCAGAAAGGTGAGACCGTTCTGGAAAATGTCTTTGACGACGCTCGAGGCCGCATTGGCCATCATCCCCACGTCGTTCACGACCCGTGAGACCAGGCGTCCTGAGGAATTGGTGTCATGAAATCCTATAGACAGCCGCATCAGCTGTTGGAACAATTCCTGCCGGATGTCCGCCACGACCCGATTGCCGACATAGGCCATCAAATATCCCACGCCGTAGCTGAACACCGCTTTCATCGTCGCGACGCCTAAGAGCGCCAGCGGTAACACCAATAACATTCGCTCGTCTTTCTGGATGAAGATATCGTCCAACACCGGGCGGGCGAGCCAGGCATAGGCCCCGCTGAGTAGTGCCACCAGACCGGAGCAGACAAAGGCTGCCATAAATCGCATACGGTACGGCTTCACATAACTCATCAGCCGCTTGAATCGCGCTAAGCCTGACATACTCGCAACACCACCTCTGCCGCTCTGGTTGACGCACCCGGTTCACCTAAGGCGGCCCGAACTTCGGCTAAATCTCGCTTCATCTCCTCATACGCCGATCGGTCTTCCAAGATCCGAAGAGCTTCTTCATACAATCGCTGTCCCGTCGCAGCGGATTGGATCAACTCCGGCACGACGGTCCGGCCAGCCACCAGATTGACGAGCCCGATCCATTTGACTCGAATCACGAATCGAATCACAACATTCGCCAACCAAAAAGTCAGCGGCGTGGTTCGGTAGAACAACACCATCGGAGTTCCGACCACAGCCGCTTGCAACGTGGCCGTACCCGAAGCCACCAACACAAGATCCGACAATGCCATCACTTCGGTGGCCTGCTCCTTCACCAACGCGATGGGAACCGGGCTTCGGCCCAGGAGAGGCTGCAACAGATTATCGTGTATGGTGGAGGCTTGCGCCAGGAGAAACTTGGTTTTGGGTTCCCGGCGCGCCAATTTTTCCACAGCCTCGATGAGGATCGGCAGCAATACTTGTACTTCGTGAACCCGGCTCCCCGGTAACAAGGCGATCACCCGCTCGTCATCGGAGAGGCCAAATCTGCTGCGAAGCTCCTTCCGTTCGTCGCAGCCCCCAACTGCGTCCAATATGGGATGGCCGACAAACGCACACGGTATGCCCGCTTCATCGTAGATGGGCTTCTCAAAAGGAAGTATGACCAGGACATGATCGACCCGCTGCTTGATCCAACGAATCCGCCATGGTGCCCACGCCCAAATCTGTGGGGCGATATAGTACACCACCCGCAAACCGGCCGCTTTGGCAAAATAGGCAAAGCGCATATTGAGACCCGGGTGGTCGATAAACACCACCGTATCCCACTGTTTCGACCGGAATAACCGTCGCATCTTGATAAACCGCCGTATGATCGACACGAACGCGAAGGGGCCGACCATACCGATGACGTCAAATTTCCCCATCTCCTCCACCAATCGGACACCAGCGGCCTCCATCGCGCGACCACCGATTCCAGCCAATGAGACCTGTGGATCGCGCGCTTTCAGCGCTTTGGCAAGATTGGCTCCATGAAGGTCACCGGAGGCTTCACCAGTAATAATGAGGATGCGGGGCATGATCGATCTCTAAGAACAGAGACATGCTGGCGGCCTGGTGTGTAGGGCCGCGAGGGACCGATACGGTCAGCCGACCGAAGAAGTTCTCAGGTACTCTGCTGTCCGAACGTCTTGATGGCCGACAGCACGCGATGCGCCACCTCTAGGGCGGCCATCCCGTCTTCGGCCGACACGACCGGGCACGATTGCGCACGAACGGCCTGCAGGAACGACTCCAGCTGTAATCTCAGGGGCTCATCATCACCGGCCTGAAACTCTTCAACGGATATCATCGGTTTGCTGCTGGGCTCACTCGATCGGCATCCAACCACTCCTTGGCGAGTGTGAAAATCTATGGACACATAACCCTCCGGTTGGAACAGCCGCATCTGGCGCATCGCTTTCAAAGCGATTCGACTCGCCATCAAGCTGGCGACACATCCGCTCTCGAATTGAATGTACGCATTGGCGACATCGTTCGTAGTAGAACGCACCGACAGGCCGGCGGCCCGAACCTCTTCCACGGGGCCGGGATTGCAGGACAACACCAAATCCAGGTCGTGAATCATCAAATCCAGGACGACATCGACATCTGTGCCACGTGTACCATAGGGACTCATTCGCTGCCCCTCGAATAACACCGGACGCCCAATGTACGGCCGCATCATCTGCATGATAGGGTTGAACCGCTCACTATGCCCTACTTGCAGCGTGCATCGATGGATCTTGGCTAGCTCCACCAGCTCCTGAGCCTCGATGGGCAGCACGGCGATCGGCTTTTCCACCAGCACATGTTTCCCGGCTTCGAGACAGGTTTTGGCAACGGAATAGTGTGCCGATGTGGGAACGGCAATACTCACGATATCGACGTGTTGCAAAAGATCCGGCAGGCTCTCAAACACCCGTGCGCCGTATTGCCCACCGATAAGAGAAGCTCGTCCCTGGTCGTGGTCGACGACGCCGATCAACATCGAGTCCGGCGACGAGGCATATAGTCGCGCATGGTGTTGCCCGAGATGCCCGACCCCGATTACACCGGCACGAAGTTTGGCCATACACGCATGTGGTTAAATCTTGGAGAGTTCTGAAACACCATTAAGGGATTGCTGTCTCGACATGGACGATCAGATGGTCGCGGGTTCCGTTATCCGTTCACTGCAACCACAGGACTCGACTCCTCTTCGCGAGCGACCCCAACCACGGCGATTCCGGCTTGCTCCGCCTTACTGATCAGCAGTTCTCGATCCAGTATCACGGACCGACCGGCCTCGACTGCAAGCACCGACGCCTTCACGGCGCACATGACGTCGATCGTCCTAGGACCGACGGCCGGCAGATCGAATCGGAGATCCTGTTGCGGCTTGCACCGCTTCACCACCACCGCACCTTCCTTGGCCAGTTCTCCCCCACGCTTGATCGCTTCATCGGTTCCTTCGACCGCTTCGACCGCCACGACGACGCGGTCCTTGATCACGACACATTGGCCGATATCCAGACGCCCCGTCTCTTTGGCCACATCCCAACCGTAGCGGATGTCCACCCATTCTTTCTTGGTCGGTTGGCGGGAAGTGAGCGTCCCTTCCTCGACTAAAATCCCTTCCAGACCGAACGTCGACTCACAGATGGTGATGCCATCCTTTTCGAGTTCGGCAGCAAGCGCACGGAGAATATCATCATCCTTCCACAGGACCAACTTCGTGGCCAACGCCAACACGCGAAAATCAGGACGAGCGTTGCTATAGATATGCGTCTTTTTGATCCCTCCCAACATCACCACATTCCGCACACCGTCCGCCTTGAAGGCGTTGATCAGTTTATTGAGTTGGCCGATCTTGATCCAATGGATTCGATCGACATGCTGTTCCAGCTCCGGTTCCGTTTCGCCTTCGTGAGCCACCGCAAATACTTGTAGTCCCATCTTACGGGCGTTATCGGCAAAGATGATCGGAAATCGCCCATTCCCGGCGATCACCCCGATTCGACCGTCTGCTATAGGTAGGGCCATAGTCATCGTGACTGATATCACACCGGTTGATCGAACTCACGCTCCATATCGAGACTCACCGCCCGCGAGATTCCGCGTTTGGTCCCTTCCATAAACGTGAGGATTTTGGCGACATCGGCCTGTCCCTTGAACTCCTTTTTGGCCAGCCGAATCGCCTCGGCTGTTCGATGCCCCTCCCGAAAGAGGAGATCAAACGCCTTCCGGAGCAGAGCGATACGGTCCGCCGAGAAGCCATGCCGTTGTAAACCGACGGTGTTCAAACCATACAGATGTGCTCGATACCCGCCGGCCGCGAACGTAAAGGGAGGAATATCCTGACCGATGGCGCAACAACCGCCGACCATCACGTACTCTCCAACGCGCACAAACTGCAGAATCCCGGTCAATCCTCCGATAACGGAATGATCACCGATGGTGATGTGTCCGGCCAGGCTTGCCGCATTGGCCATAATAATATGGTCGCCCAGCCGGCAGTCATGTGCGACGTGCACGTAGGCCATCAGAATGCCCTTCGACCCCAGAGAGGTCACCCCCCCCCCTTGGACGGTCCCCCGATTGATCGTGACATATTCCCGGATAATGTTGTCATGGCCGATGATGACCTTGGTCGGCTCCCCTTTATAGGCGAGGTGTTGCGGAGGCCCACCGATCGAAGCAAATGGGTGCACTTCGTTTCGCTCTCCAATCTCCGTCCATCCATCAACATTCACATGGGAAAGAAGCCGACTCCCCTTTCCGATGACCACGTGTTCTCCAACTACACAGAACGGCCCGATTTCCACGTCGCTATCGAGGCTCGCCTTGGGATGAACGATCGCTGTAGGATGTATCTTCACGCATGCCCCCCCTTTACTCGCGTCAGACATCACCGGTCATTGACCAACCATTGGATCACTGCCTTCCTGACCACTTTCCTTACTGGCATTTCAGGGATCGGGGAACGGTCAGGACCGTTTACCGTGTTTCCGTCTTCTCTTCCATCACCATCGCCGTCACCACGGCTTCACAGACCACTTCATTGTCTACGTATGCCTTCCCCTGCATTTTCCAGAACGGCGGACGCTTCTTCAGGACTTCGATCTCAAAACGAAGCTGATCGCCGGGCACCACGGGTCGCCTGAATTTTGCCTCATCGATGCCCGTCAGATACATGACTGTTTTTCCGACCGCCCCCCCCGATTTGAAGACCAGCACACCACCCACCTGCGCCATGGCCTCGATAATCAGCACCCCCGGCATCACAGGACGTCCGGGGAAATGTCCTTGAAAGAACGGTTCATTCACCGTCACGTTTTTGAACCCTACGATCCTCTTATGCGGTTCAAACTCTTTGACTCGATCCACCAGCAAGAAGGGATAGCGGTGGGGAAGTAACGCCTGAATCTCAGCCTGCTCGACCGATGCCATTGGCTCTGCCTCCTCTCTGTCCCGGATAGCTCTACGGTTTAAGGATTCTGCCGGTCAAATTCCTTGATGACCGAGTCCGTTACATCCAATGCCGGCTGATGATAGAGAACGATGCGGATGAGCGCCTCATTGCCTTTGTCTAAGATGGCCGTATAGCCCTCTTTCTGAGCCACAGCCTGCGCGGCGGCTGCGATCTTTTGCGAATATTCCGCGATCATCTCGCGTTGTTTTTGCTGAACTTCACGATTAAACTCCTGAAGACGGCGCTGATACGCTTCCATCTTGCTCCGCAATTGCTCCTCTTTTTCTAGTCTCGCCTGCTCGGTGAGCTTGGCGTTCGGGTCCTGTAAGGACTGATCCAAATCTTTTAATTCTTGTTCGTCGCCATGAATGATCTTCTGTCTGGTCATGGAATAGGCCTTCACATCTTCCAAGGCCGACTTCCCGGCCTTCGTTCGTTCCATCACCAGCTGTTGATCCATGACCCCGACCCGAACCGTCTCACCAGCATAGAGCGATTCTCCCCACTGCGCCAGCGACCATGCGACGGCTACGACTATCACTTTCACTGCACTCGTCATGACCCACCTCCCCAGGGGCTAGGGATATTCGCGATTGAACTCCTCGATGACGGGGCCTGAAATGTCCAAACCCTCATCATGATAAATAGTCGGACCACCCTTACTCTTATCGACGACAACCTGCAACCCTAGACGTTTGGCGACCCTTGCAACGATCGCCTCGATCTTGTCGCGAAACCCTTCCAACACGTCCTTTTGTTTTTCTTGGACCTCTCGATTCAATTCCGCGGCCTTTTGCTGGTACTCTTGCATGCGTCGGCGAAATTGTTCTTCCCGATCTCGTTTCGCGGCTGGACTCAGGACGGAGGACTGCTTGACAAAGTCCTCTTCGATCCGCCGCAACTCCTTTTCCTCCAATTCCATCAGCGCCTGTCGATTCTTCGAAAAAGCCGCCAAACTCTCCTTGGCCTTTTTGCCCGCGCTTGTCTCATTAAGGAGGCGCTGAGAATTGATCACGCCGATCTTTCCGTCGACCTTTCCACCGCCACCAGCACATCCGCTGACCACGAGCATGATGGTGACCGCGAACGGCATCATGGGCCATGTGATCTGCCCTACCGATTGCTTCCATCGACCCCTACGCCAACGTACCATGCAAGGCTCCGACTAAAACAAGGTCCCGATCGTAAACTCGAATACGCCAAATCGCTCGCCGGTCCGTCGATCAAGGTTGATCCCATAGGCGACACGCAACGGACCGAAGGGAGAGATCCAGCGCCCTTCTAAACCGGCAGCACTCCTCAGATCGAGCGACAAGGGTTCATCGTCGTCAAAACCCTTTCCGTAGTCGAAAAAGAGCACGCCGTTCAATTTCGCCTCGGAAGAGATCGTAAAGATCAGCTCATTGCTGAAGATCAATTGCTTGGCCGCGCCGAACGGAGCACGCGTCGTGGGGACCACGGGACCGGCCCGACCGAAGGCAAATCCACGCATGGTATTGATGCCGCCCACGAAGAACCGCTCATTGAGAGGAATCTGCGTATCGCCGAGCGCCCGTATCTCGCCGAAGCGCGCCCGCAACGACAACCGCATATCGAACGGAAGCGGCGTGACTTTGATGACATCCGCATAATATTTAATGAAGTTGTTGGACCCGCCGAGATAGGGTGTTCCGATATCAAACCCTCCGCCGATACGCCAACCGGATCGAGGATCGAGGTAGTAGTCTCTGGTATCCCGGAACAGGGTCAGTCGAAATCCTGTCGACGTCTGGGTCCCCAGCTGTCGACATACGATCGGAACCAACTCTCTCCCGGGAATGCAGATGCCTTCTTGCGGATCCTTGAACGTGATTTGCTCTCCAAAGATGCTGACGCTCCCCGTCACATACTCCGACAACCAACGGCCCAGCGTGATATTCCCACCGGTTCGCTCCTCAAAATAGGAGAGGAAATTCGTGATACTGCGGTAACCGTCTATCTGTAGCGAGGTTAATGAATCGTTGAGATACGGATTGCGGAAGGTGATGGATCCAAGGCTTCTTCGCTGGCCGAGTTGCCCGCGGATGCGCCCGAGATAGCCATAGCCGCCCAGATTCCCTTGCGTGATATCGGCGATCGCCACCAGTCGATCCAGCGTACTGAAGCCACCGCCGAGGCTGAACATTCCCGTCGGTTTTTCTTTCACGCGTACATTCAGATCGACCTTGTCCGGTGCGACCTGTGCGGGCAGGATTTCGACCGTCTCGAAGAAATTCAGGTTGTTCAACCGTTGAAAACTTCGCTTCAAAGAAGCGGTGTCGATCACATCCTGTTCGTCCACTCGTATCTCTCGGCGGATGACGTTGTCTCGCGTCTTATCGTTCCCGTAGATATTGATCTGTCGAATCCGCATCATCTCCCCTTCTTTGATGTTGAAGATGATGCCGACCGTCCGCTCCTCATTGTTCGGATTCACGTTGGGCACGACTTCGGCAAATGAATACCCCTTGCTTCCGTACATGTCCGTGATTCGCGTGATCTCATCTCGGATCTTGGCGCGCTGAAAGATTTCCCCCTCCTTGATTTTCAATCCTTCTCGGAGCTCAGGTTCTTCAAACACCGTGTTCCCCCGAAACCCTATTTCTGCAATCGTGAACGGTTCTCCTTCGGTGATGGGGTACGTGACGATGAACCATTTCTTATCGTCGGTGAGCTCCACCGACGGCTGACCGACTCGAACATTGAAGTAACCTTTGTTCAGCAGCACTTCCTTGATCCGCTCCACATCATTGGTCAGCTCGTCACGCTTCAAGACCCCTGCGTCGGACACGATTGACGGCAACTTGAACCTCGTAAAGATGCCGTACCAAGGAATCCATTCCCGAGTCGCCATGACATTCAGCATCTCGCTCTTTGTTGCCGCACGCAGCCCTTCGAAGATCACCGTCTTAACCTTGGCCTTCTCTCCCTCCGTAATATGGAAGGTGAGACGCTTCCGATCCTCATCCAACGCCTCGATCACCGGCACGACCCGTGCGTTGTAGTATCCATCATGCTGGTAAACCAGGCGGATGGCCTCGGCGCTTTCTTTCACTTGCTGTTGATCGAGAAATGTCTGGCTCTTGATGGTCGTTTTTTCTTTCAGTTTCTCGTCGGTCAAATGTTCGTTACCGTCGAAAACGATCTCGGTGATGAACGGCTTCTCCTGCACGACGAATGTCAGCGCCATCCCTTGGGCGGTCGATTCGGTTTCAACCCGCACATCCTCAAAAAAACCCGTGTCGTATAAAATCTTCACTTGTCCACGAACATTTTCCGGCGTATAGCGATCGCCGGCTTTCAGCGTGAGCCGACCGGCAATCGCTGGAATTTCGATTCGTTTGGCTCCCCGAATCTCAATCGAGGTGACCTTAAGTTCTGGTGCCTGAGCGAGTGCTTCGAGCACACTCCACAACACAGAGAAGACCATGACCGCGACCACGAACGATCGAGGCCTGTAGACGACATACTCGGTCACCGATAAGGATTCCTGTGGCGAAGTAAGGAGACGGATGCTGCGGCTGGAACCATCACAGAAGTCCTCTCCATTATCGACCGTACACCAACTCCCTACGAGTCGGTCTGCCCCGCTTTGGAGCACGCGCTTGACGGCAAGAGCCCCCTCGTCTGAAATCCGCAACTAGGCAGCTCTACCACGCGAACGTCCTGACACCAGCCGACCGCGCAAAACTTCCGGATTATATTGAGGTCGTCCTGCGTTGTAAAGGAGTGTTCGACCTGCTGATTCGATGTGCGAACCTGTTGCTCGGTTCTGTTCACGACGTTCACAGGCATTGCATCAACCATGACAGGCACCCACCATTCAAGCGAACTGCGTACCACGCGTTTCGTTCGCAAAAATTGACCGCGTCTTTCTTTCACGGGGACGCCATCGTCACTTCGATGCGATGAGTTTGTCTGTTTCTTGACTTCACACATCCCATCACATAGTATCCTTCCATGTCACGTCTGACGGTCAGAAAAGCGGTCATTCCGGCCGCCGGTCTTGGGACCCGGTTCCTTCCCGCCACAAAGGCATCTCCCAAAGAGATGTTGCCGTTAGTCGACAAGCCGCTCATTCAATATACGGTCGAAGAAGCGGTGGCTTCGGGGATCGAGGACATTATCGTGATCACCGGACGCGGGAAACGCGCCATCGAAGATCACTTTGATCGTTCCGTCGAGTTGGAAGAAAATCTGAAAGGTGCCGGCAAGAGTCAGGTACTCCATCAAATCCGACAGATCTCGAACCTCGCGAACTTCTGTTACGTGCGGCAATCCGAAGCGCTTGGCTTGGGACATGCCGTGCTGTGCGCACAACACTTGATCGGCGATGAACCCTTCGCCGTTATTCTTGGAGATGAAATCATCGACGCCGACGTCCCAGGGCTCGCGCAACTGGTTCACATCTATAAGAAACGCCATGGGGCTGTTCTAGGGGTCCAGGAAGTTCCGAAGGCGGACGTCAGCCGGTATGGAATTGTGACCCCAAAGCGCATCGCTCACGGTCTGCATCGAGTTGAGGATTTGGTTGAGAAGCCATCGCCGACCGATGCTCCATCCACGCTCGCCGTGATCGGCCGGTACGTCCTTCCACCCGAAATCTTTCCGATCCTGAGAAAAACCGCCCCTGGAAAGAACGGAGAAATTCAGTTGACCGACGCGCTCAAAACACTGGCAAAAAAATCTCCCATGTATGCGCTTGAAGTAGAGGGACAGCGCCATGATGCCGGAGACAAACTGGGCTTTTTGATCGCCACCGTAGAATTCGCGTTGAAAAATCCGACATTGGGAGCAGAATTCCGCGACTACCTTTCGACAAAAATGCACACCGCCTCAAATCATCGTCGAGGGTGATCCCATCAGTCGTGATGGGCACTCAGTCGCGAGCGTCCCGGCAACGGCCATTCTGGATCCGACTAGATGGTGAACTGCTTGTCCGTCCCGGTGCATCGCGCAACCTCGATCGGTCGTTCGGTTCAATCGGATGGGACGGTGCGGATCATGGACGAGAAAAGCATGTGGCTCAGAGGGAATGAGTGAGTGAAGAACCTGATTCGGCGAACCCACCCTCTCTTGTTAGGTAAAGAACAGGCAGGGACATGACCGACCCCAACGAACAAGATATTCAGCCTCCCCAAAACATTGAAGTTCCCAGTCAGCTCCCGCTGTTACCCGTTCGGGATATCGTCGTCTTTCCCTATATGGTGCTTCCCCTGTTCGTCGGACGCGACATGTCGATCAAGGCCATCGAAGCGGCCCTGGCCGGCAATCGGATGATTTTCCTTGCGACCCAAAAGGCGCTCGACGTCGAGAATCCCGCTCCCAAAGATATCCACACGATTGGCACCGTCGGCATCATTATGCGAATGCTGAAGCTCCCGGATGAACGCATCAAGATTCTGGTGCAGGGCATTGCGAAAGCGAAGATCACCAAATACATTCAGACCGACCCCTACTACTCCGTTCGGATCGATAAGCTGGTTGACACGAAGCCGACGGCCACGACGCTTGAGGCGGAAGCCGTCATGCGGACCGTCAAAGAACAGATCGAACGGATCGTGAGCCTGGGGAAAGTGTTGATTCCGGATGTCATGGTCGTCATCGAAAATCTCGAAGAACCCGGCCGATTGGCCGACATGGTGGCCTCGAATCTCGGCCTGAAGGTCGACGCCACCCAGGCCGTGTTGGAAATCTCCGACCCGATTCAACGCCTTCGCCAAGTGAGCGACATTCTGGGAAAAGAGATCGAAGTCCTCTCCATGCAGCAAAAGATCCAGGCGCAGGCCAAAGGCGAGATGGACAAGACCCAACGGGAGTATTTTCTGCGAGAACAGCTGAAAGCCATTCAAAAGGAGTTGGGGGAACTCGATGAACGGGCGGAGGAAATCACGGAATTCCGCAAACGGATCAAGGACGCGAAGATGCCGGATAAGGTCTTGAAGGAGACCGAAAAGCAGCTCAAGCGTCTGGAAAAAATGCACCCGGATACCGCCGAATCCGCGACGGTGCGGACCTACCTGGAATGGATGGTCGAATTGCCATGGTCCAAGCGATCGAAGGACAACCTCGATCTGAAGGCTGCCGCCAAGGTGTTGAACGAGGATCACTATGACCTTGAAAAGGTTAAAGAGCGGATCCTGGAATACCTGGCCGTCCGAAAGCTGAAAGAGAAAATGAAGGGGCCGATCCTCTGTTTCGTCGGACCGCCCGGAGTCGGAAAGACATCGCTCGGGAAGTCGATCGCCCGAGCCTTGGGGCGTGAGTTTGTGCGTATCAGCTTGGGCGGCGTACGGGATGAGGCCGAAATCCGAGGCCACCGCCGCACGTATGTCGGCGCATTACCGGGACGCATCATTCAGGGCATGAAGCAAGCGGGCACCGCTAATCCCGTGTTCATGCTCGACGAGGTGGATAAAGTGGGAATGGATTTTCGAGGCGATCCCTCGGCGGCCTTGCTGGAAGTCCTGGACCCTGAACAGAACAGTGCATTCACCGACCACTACCTCGGAGTTCCATTCGACCTCACCGAGGTGATGTTCATTACGACCGCGAATTTGATCGATCCAATCCTTCCGGCGTTGCGCGATCGCATGGAGATCATCGAAATTCCGGGTTATACCGAAGAAGAGAAACTCGGCATCGCCCAAAAATACCTGATTCCACGTCAGCTCGAAGAGCATGGGATTACGAGCACGCATGTCCGTCTGACGGAGCCGGCGATCCGCCAGATCATTTCGCACTACACGCGGGAGGCGGGGGTGCGGAACCTTGAGCGGGAGATCGCGAATGTGATGCGGAAGGTTGCAAAGAAAGTCGCCGAGGGCAAAGGCCTGGGCTTTCCGATCGATCCCTCCAATCTTCATAAATATCTCGGTGTGTCGAAATATGTACCGGAAGCGGAACTCGAGAAAGACGAAATCGGTGTGGCGACCGGCTTGGCTTGGACGGAATCAGGCGGTGATGTGCTCTACATCGAGGCGACGGTCATGAAGGGGAAAGGCCAATTGACCCTCACCGGCCACCTGGGCGATGTGATGAAAGAATCGGCTCAGGCGGCACTCAGCTACGTCCGTTCACGAGAAAAAACCTTGCATCTGAACCCCGGGGTGTTCAGCAAACAAGACCTGCACATCCATGTACCGGCCGGGGCTATTCCCAAAGACGGTCCCTCGGCCGGCATCACGATGGCCACCGCCATCGCGTCCGCATTTTCGGGTACTCCCGTAAGGCGAGATTTGGCCATGACCGGAGAGATTACCTTGCGCGGACGCGTGCTTCCGATCGGTGGGTTGAAGGAAAAAATCTTGGCGGCGAAACGGGCGAAGCTCACCACGGTGATTCTTCCACGTCGAAACAAGAAGGACCTGGAGGAAATTCCCAAACATCTCCTCAAAGGCATTCAATTGGCGTTCGTCGATACCATGGATGACGTTATGAAGATCGCCCTCCGCCGAAGGGTCAAGGTCTCGCCCGTTAGGAAACCATCGACTCCTCCGGCACCAACCCGCATCCGCCCCCTACGATCCGGCAAAGGTCGGCGGTCGCACGAACTTCCTGCCACGGTGATGGCACCTGCACGGTCATAGGAAAGTGCCGTGGCCCGTCGTCAGGCCAATCCTCTGATCCGAGAATTTGCTCTGATCCGATCTCTCGAAAATCGGTTTGCCCGGCCCGTACCCGGGCTTATTCAGGGTATCGGCGACGATGCAGCCGTGATTGAACCCTCCGCTCGAGCCTGGTGGCATTTTACAACCGACTTGCTTGCCGAAGGGATCCACTTCGATATGAAGACGGCCACTCCTGAGTCGGTCGGATACCGGGCCGCCATGGCCAACCTTAGCGATATTGCCGCGATGGGTGCCATCCCCCGCTATCTGCTCATTTCGCTTGCCATCCCCAAAACGTTCAAGCGGTCTCACATCGACGAGCTGTACCGGGGCTTGATGACGGCTTGCCGTCCGCATGATGTCACACTCATCGGTGGAGATACCTCGGCGTCCAAGGCGGGACTCTTTCTCAGCATCATCCTGGTCGGCACAACGAACCGGCGCCGCGCGCTTTTTCGGCACGGTGCCAAGGTGGGAGATCACATCTATGTCTCGGGTACCCTCGGAGACTCCCTCGCAGGCCTCAAACTTTTGACGAGCGACATCACCTCGCATCCATCGGGTGAAAGGAAGACCAAATTCTCGCGCACCCATCGGCGATTCCTCGTCCGCCGACATACCCACCCTACCGCGAGGGTGGCCGAAGGCCGGTGGCTCAACGATCGGCGCCTCGCTTCCGCCGCCATCGATCTGTCCGACGGCCTTTCAGGAGATCTTCGGCATCTCTGCGAAGAAAGTGGAGTCGGCGCAGAGGTGGAACTTGAGAAGATACCGATTTCACCGGCCTGCCGAACCTATGCCCGGGCGACCGGAGTTTCGCCGATAAAACTGGCCCTCACCGGCGGTGAAGACTATGAGCTTCTGTTCACCGTGCCTCCGCGCACCTGCGGTACTCTTGAGCGGCAAGCACGAACACGAGGCTATCGCATGACTCGTATCGGAACGATTCGCCCGCGGCGATTCGGAATTCAAATGAGGTCCGACGGTCGAACGCAGCCTCTGCCGGCCACCAGTTACGAGCACTTCCGCTGATGTCAGACATGAATCCCCAGTCCTCAGATCGAAGGACTCGATCATTCCGCGCACTCTTGCGCCAAGTCCTGCATTTACAAGAGTCGCCGCAGCGCACCGCGCTGGCCTTTGCGCTGGGCGTCTTCATCGCGTTTTCCCCAGCCTATGGCTTGCATACGGCGATGGTGGTGCTGTGCACCTGGCTGTTCGGTCTCAATTTTTTGGCCTTGTTCACCGGTGCCTTGATCAACAACCCCTGGACCATCATTCCGATCTTAGGGGCAACGTACTGGACCGGTGCCCTGTTGTTGGGACGCACGGATACACCGACCTTCGACTGGCATGATTTGAGTTTCACCGGCATCTATCAACAAGTCCTTCCCTATGCAGTCCCTTTCCTCCTCGGAGGACTCGTTCTCAGTGTACTCGGGGCCTTGCTGTCTTATCCGGCCGCGTATCTGTTCATTCAAAAATATCGTGCCGCGCCGACCAAACCCGCGACCGAACCGTTGCCGCCCTCCGACCGGGTGGGCTAAGATGCCCATTGACCATGGAATCGGCGGATCGATCGAACGCTCCGTATGATGGATCGGCGCTCATCGCCGATCCCATCCATAAGTACGTCACCTTCACCGTCCCCTACGCTCAGCCTGATCCACATGAACACACCGAAAAAGACCTGATCGACTCCCCCTGGGTTCAGCGGTTGCGATACATCTACCAACTGCAGAGCGCCCGCTGGGTTTATCCCTCAGCGGAACATACTCGGTTTGTGCATTCTCTCGGGACGATGCACGTGGCGGGGCGATTTGCTCGACATCTGTATCCCTTTCTCAAGAAAGCCGTCAAAGACGTGCCGTCGGCCAATTTCGTCGAAGAGCTCTTGCGGGTCACCGCCTTGGTGCACGACATCGGGCACGGTCCGTTTTGCCATTTCTTCGATGACAATTTTCTCCATGCCCATGGCCTCACCCACGAACGGTTGGGCCAGATCATCATCCGGGAACATTTGGCCCCCCTCATCAGGAAAATCCGTCGAAGCCCATCCGGCCCCTTTGCAAAAGGGGAAGAACTGAATCCAGACCAGATCGCCCATCTGATCCTCAAGGAAAAAGGCAAGGACAATTCCCGTCTTCCTCGATGGTTGAACATGCTTCAGCCGGTGATCTCCGGGAGTTATACCGGAGATAATCTGGACTATGTCTTGAGGGACTCCTATATGTGCGGGGTGGCGGTAGGCCCGGTCGATTTGACGAGGTTGATTCATTACACGATCGTGACGGAGAAAGGGTTCACGATTCACAAAACAGGACTTCCATCTCTCCAGATGTTCCTGAACACCAGGATGTATCTCTACTCCAACGTCTATTTCCATCGCACCACCAGAGCGATCGATATCCATCTGCGGGACATCTTCGGCCAGACGATGAAACTGCTCTGCCCCAAGGATCCGCGCAAACATATGGAAGGTTACCTCACCCTCACCGATTGGTCGCTCTTGGAAGAAGTCCGAGGATGGACACAGTCCCGCCACAAAGCCCGGAGGCAGTTAGGACAGGAGTGGGCACGGATCTTGGGTCGAGACGTCAAATGGAAGATGGCCTACAGCACGACCTTGAAAGAAAAAGGCCAAGAGCGCGGCATGGCGTTTCCCAGCCATCGGCATTTTGAGCAGCTGATTGCCAAAGAACTACCGTCCGGCTTGAGACGGTTGCCGTTTCGCGTGGACATGGCCTTGTTGGACCCTCGCCCTGACCCCAAAGACCGCCGTGGCAATCCTCTCTATGTGTACGACCCAGGAACAGGTCAGGTTTCAACCGAACCGCTGGAAGAGTTCCTGGATCTTCTCCCCACGAGACTCATCCAGTTTCGAATCTACTCCCACGATCACCACCACGACGCAGCCCTGTCGCAAGCTGCCGCAACCGTCCTCAATAAGACCCCGACCAGCCTCGAATCGAATTACTAACGATCGGGGGTCTGCAACATTTGGCTAGGCCGATAATGGGAGGGGCAGATCGTCTAGCAATTGCGCTTTCGTCACTTTCATCATCTTCCGCTGCTCATGTGAGGGGAAATGGCGGCCGCGTTTTGTCGGCGGGAACCGATTTTCAAATCGTTCGATGGTTTCAAGCGCTTCCGCCTCTTCTCCGGCATCAAGCAACAGCTGCGTAAAGCGGAGATAGGCGGGAGCGAGAAACATCAGATGCCGCACTTCTTTCGCTTCATCGACGACATGCCGATAGCCGTCGAGCGAGACCTCCTGGTCGATCCTTTCATAGCTGAAGGCTTTGATCATATGGACACCCAAACGATCCGTGTCGGCGCTGATGCACTGCTCCCATCGCCCATCGACTAAGGCCCGCACTTCTTCGGGAGACAACCGGATGCCGCCCTTGTTGACATTGTGACGGAGCCGCTCCAACACATCCCTGGCCTCCCCCCACGCCCCGTACAGTCCGACCAATGCCCCGTCACAGGGGATCGGGCGTTGACACGTCCCGGAGAGTGGTGAAAACCTCGCCTTTGCAACCTGAGAAGGTAAGAACACGCGGCCATTCGCTGCGGCACAGACTTCACAGACATCGTCGTCGGGAGTCACGTAGATATACATGCGAATACCCGAGCGATCGAAGAGATCGAGGGCCAAGATGCGCCCGGCCATGATTTGCATCTGGTAGTATTGCCACACGACGAGGAGGCCGAGAATGGCCACCAAATAGCCCGTTACGTCCGCAAATTCCAGCCCTTCGAACATCGGCACCTCCATCGTCTGTTTCTGACGATAAACAATAGCAACTCTCGGACAGGTCGTCTAAAACATTCTCCGTTTTCTCAATTGGGTATGGACTGTATCGGCTGATGCCGTAGCCCTCTTGACCGCCTTTCTTCTCTCTACGATATCAGTTCCTTCCCGAGGAAGCTGGCAGGCATCCTGCAAAGGATCGAGACGATCGACGGCTCGACTTATGATTTCAAACGAGAGGAGGCTACGATGGGTTTGACGGAGAAACTGATGATCTCGCTCTGCGGGTTTTTGCTTTCGTTGTCCGTTCTACCAGGCTATGCACAACTGGGGGGTGGTCAGCAGGACGCAGCCAGTATCATAAACGGCATGCCTCCCGATGTCCTGGCAAAGGTGCGATCCTTAGCACAGATCCTTCAACAGGGCCTCAAAGAGGGAACAATCTCGGATGCCGACATTCAACAGGGCTTGACGTCGGGACAACTTGGCGAAAAGTTGAAGCAGCTGAGCCCCGAGGCCGGTCGGCTCCTGGAAGAGATCAGTGACGCCACGAGGCAAGGAAAGGGACCGGGGGAAGAAAGCTTGATGCCGTTGATGGGAGGATTGAGCATCTCACCGAATTAACTGCACGGGAATACCCGAGTGATGTCGAGGACACGAATGGAAGTATGCAAGGCGCATGGATAATGCCTCCGACATGAGCCGTGCAGATAAGGCGGCCGTCATCGCGCCATGGATCAACCCCGAAGAACGGATCACCATGCAGTTCGACGATCAACGCGATATCAATACGATCGTGACGGGCTGCAGCGAGCGACTCGTTGATCTGGAATTGGAAACCAACATCCCTCACATCCGACAGAAACTATCGACCCCGCTCGGCGACATCGAGGTTTCAGAAGATCCCACCCACTATACGCGCGATCCCGATAAGCCGTTGCAATTCAAACGGTTGCTCTTGATCGTCAAATGCAAACGCCCGGCTATTGTGTATTGAAGAGCTACGCGATTTCTACTGATTGGTGTTCTCAAACTCGACGCTGCGTTTTCAGATGAAGATATTGGGCTGGCTAAAATTGGCTCGATGACCTAAAGCTGGCTCAGCGGCAACCAAGGACTGTTGCATTGGCTTGTTACTCAGAATCCTTCTCTATGATCTCTGAACGGATCGCGCTTTCACATCTGCGGCATTGTCCTTCCACGTATACATGTCCGTTCTCCTCGTACTCCAAGTGTTGAGGGGCACCCAACTCCCGCTCCTCGGATGATCGAGCAGCAAAGTCTCTTGTGGTTCTGGTCATTAGTCAACCTGCCTAGCGACCAAGCACCTCCACGGCAGAATTGTTACGGCGCTCTCCGAGCCGACAAAGGCCACTTGAGTTTCCGGACATGCTCGTTTGCTTCGACGTGTTCATGAGGGCTTACCATTCAGTCTGTTGAACAGCCCAAGTGTTTTGAGGTAACAAAACCTCTCGGATCAAATCACCGTCCAACTTGTCAGATCTGGAGGAGGTTCGCTGCCTCTCACGATTCCTTCCCTTGCTCCACTGATCGACTCGTATCACTCGGCCCGACTTTGTGGGCATCTTCATTTTCTGTCGACGTCGATGACTTGGGAGCGCGTTCTTCTCGATGACCACCGATGAGTGCGGTGGCAACCAGCAGCTGGATGCCGATGAGAAGGAAGAAGAGCCCCCCCTTGAACTGCCCGGTCCCCTCGGCAAGCGAAAACCGGTGCGCAGCGAGCAGGAGGGAGAGCACGGAGAGGATAAATAAAACCATCCTCATGCTCGAGACCTCGTTCTTCTGACAAAAAGACTATGCCGAGTTGCGGATGAAGGTCAACCAGGGCGGAACCTAATCCACGGAAGAGCGGATAGGCTGCCCTGTGAATCCTGAGTTTTAGTCAGGGAATGGCGAACCTATGCCGGAAGCAGGCTGGGTGACCGGCACAGGAGCCGCCGACTGGACCGGGCCCTTAAACGGAAGATCCAGCAAGGCGTAAGGATTCACACGCGCGCCGTTGAGTTTTACCCCCCAATGGAGATGCGGGCCGGTGGCCCGACCGGTCGCCCCCACCTTCCCGACGATCTGCCCGGCTTTCACCTGATCACCATCCTTGACCAGAACCTCGGACAGATGGAAATACATCGAATAGAAACCCAGTCCGTGGTCCAGAAACACACCCTTCCCGGAAAAGAAATGATCGACAGTGAGCCGGACGACACCATCATTCGTCGCCACGACGTCGGTGCCGAGCGGCGCGCTGATGTCTTCTCCATTGTGCGGATTGCGCGGCTGGCCGTTCATGATCCTGACACTGCCGAAGATCCCGGTTCGCTTGCCGCTCACCGGCTCCACAAAGCCCGGTTGCCAGAGTTTGCTCAGAGAATCCGCCGCGAGCGCCGCTTTTACCTGCTCCTGCTCCGTCTTCCAGCGCGCCAAAGTTTTTTCATCGAGATCGACCTTGTCTTTGGGCAGCGTGAGATGCTCGACATGAAATTTCTCTTTGACGACCGCTACGCTGTAGCGAAGCGTGCGACTCTGCTCCTCAGTCCTCAGCTCAATGGTCAGCTCATGAGTCCCCGGCTCGTCCTGCAGGTCTATCCCGATTAGTCCGACAAATCCTTTCGGCTCGCTTGGTCGTGGATCGGGAAAGAAACGAACGGAGCGGCCGAGGAACGTCCCCTGCACAGTCAACGTTGAATCATCAGTCGGCACTTTGACGACGACAATTTGCCCCTGTTTTCCACTATAGTGAGCATTACTACCTTGGCCGGTCGGTAAAGACCCTGCAAAGAGATCGACCGGGAGATACCCCGCGAACAGAATGGCAATACCCAGCAGACTCCGCATCGACACGGCACGTCTGGGATGATGCAGATCCAGCGCCGACGTCATCGATAAAACCGCCCTCCGGACACTTGAGAAATCAGTTCCTCAACTCGTCGATTCACCGCACTGAAGGGGTCCATGCAGAGGATGGTTTCCTCCCAATACCCGTTCAGCTTTAGATAGGTCCAGTCCACCGTGTAGGATCGATTCTTAGCGCGTGCGAACCGAATGAAGTCCCCACGCACCTTGGCTCTTGTCGTCTGAGGCGGGGTGGACATCGCCCGTTGGACCGCCTCTTCTTCGACGACCCGTTCGATGAGCCCCCGAGACTCCATCAGATAATACAAACCTCTTGTCCGCTTCACATCATGGAACTGCAAATCGAGGAGGAACACCCGCGGGTCGTCCCACCCACAACTCTTCTTGTCGACATAGGATTGAATCAAATGTTTCTTCGTGATCCAATCGATCTGATGGGTGAGTTGCATCGGATCTTCTTCCAACTGCTGGAGCACCCGTTCCCATTTGTCGTACACATCATCGAGAATGGGCTCGTGCGCCTGTTGATTCAGGTACTCTCCGGCCCTCTTGAGATAGGCCAGTTGAATTTCAATGGCGGTCATCTGCCGACCGTCATCGAGTTTCACTTTTTTCTTCAACGTTGGATCCCGCGAGACCTCTCGGATCGCCTTGACAGGATCCTCGAGTTCCAACCCATGTACCGTATACCCTTCTTCGATCATCGACAAGACGATCGCCGCAGTCCCCACTTTGAGGTACGTCGCGTACTCGGACATGTTGGAATCTCCGACGATGATATGGAGGCGCCGATAGCGTTCGGCATCCGAATGGGGCTCGTCGCGGGTATTGATGATGCTTCGGGACGACGTCGTCGACGATGATGTCTTCTCATGAATATGTTGCGCGCGCTGAGAGATGAAATATTGTGGCTTGCCGGATACTTTTAATACTTTTCCAGCCCCGCTGAACACCTGCCGAGTCACGAAAAACGGGATCAATTGTTCGGTAACTTTCCAGAAATCGACGTCACGCCGCATGAGGAAGTTTTCATGGCATCCGTACGTATTCCCCAGAGAATCCGTGTTGTTCTTGAAAATATAGATTTCCCCGGACAATCCCTCCTCGCGAAGCCGTTCCTCCGCCGCCGGCAAACAGGCCTCCAACAATCGCTCCCCCGCTTTATCGTGGACCACAAGGTCAAGGATGTTGTCGCACTCCGGCGTCGAGTATTCGGGGTGACAGCCGGTGTCTTGATAGAACCGCGCCCCGTTGACCAAGAAGGCGTTCGACGGCCAGCTGTTCGGAATCAGCCCTTCAAAGATATACCCTAGGACCTTTTCCATGGGGAGATAGATGCGGCCGTTGGGGGAAAAAATGAGGCCGTATTCGTTCTCGAGGCCGAATATCCGTTGTTTCATGGGTCCGGCAGACATCTTGATGGCCTTCAGATAGATTATACGCCGCTTTTCGGATCTTCAACCAAGGAAGCCTCTACGAAGGCAGAGGTCAGGGAGAGAGGAGATGTCGAACGTCGGCGGTCGATAACCGGCGAAACTTTCGACCGGAACGGGTTCGGTCCAGGACCGCGACTTCCAATCCCTCCGGCTGGAGCTTTTGGTTAGCCGTCTGCTCCAACGCCGTGACGCACAGCTTGAGTGCAGCGTCCAAAGACGGAACTTGACTGGGGCTTTTCTCTTTCAACACGGTGTGCACCGCCTCAGACCTTCCACCGATCACCGCAAAATTCTTTTCGTCGATGATGCTGCCGTCGAACGAAATGCGATAGATTTCGTTCGGGTGTTGATTGGTACCGGCTTGTACGACGAGGATTTCGACCTCAAGCGGCTTCAGTTCTTGACTGAACACGGTTCCCAGGCTTTGCGAATACCCGTTCGCGAGTGAACGGCCGGTCACATCTTCCCGGCTGTACATAAATCCTCTGAGATCGGCATGTCGGATGCCAGCCTTTCGAAGGTTCTCAAACTCGCTGTACTTGCCGGCTCCCGCAAACGCGATATTGTCGTAGATTTCTGACACTTTGTGCAGCGAAGCACTTGGATTATCCGCGGTCAACAGAATGCCGTCGACATACTCCATGGCGATGATCGAGCGGCCTTTGGCAATCCCTTTCTTGGCATACTCGGCCTTATCCTGCATCATCTGTTCGGGGGACACGTAATAGGGCATTGGCATGTTACGTCTCCCTTGAACGACGCGCGGTCATCATTTCTTCGTACACGGCTCGCAGCTTGTCACTGGTGACGTCGGTGATACCTTGATCGGTCACAAACTTGGCGGTCGGATAGATCCCTCGTATGAGATCCGGCCCCCCCGTACCCACATCATCATCCGCAGCGTTATAGAGCGACAGCAACGCCAGCGTGAGCGCCTCAGGCTCGGAAAGATTCTTCCGGAAATGCTCCCGCATGGTATTGCGGGCGTCCTTGCCCCCGGAGCCGATCGCATGGTAATCGGACTCTTCGTACCTTCCGCCGGTGATGTCATACTTGAAGATGCGACCCTCGCCGCGTTTCAGGTCATATCCCACGTACAACGGCATAACCACCAGTCCCTGAAACACCATCGGCAGATTAGCCTTGACCATTTGGCCCAGCTTATTGGCCTTCCCTTCACAGGAAAGCGGCATGCCTTCCAGTTTTTCGTAGTGCTCCAATTCGGTCTGAAATAACTTGGCCATCTCGATGCAGGGACCGGCCGCTCCCGCAATGGCCATGGCAGACCAATCATCGATCTTGAATACTTTTTCGATTCGGCGGTCCGCGATCTGAAACCCTTCCGTGGCTCGACGGTCTCCGGCAATCACAACACCGTGCTGATACTTGATCGCCAGCACGGTCGTGGCGGATGGCACCGCCACCGGCCCGATCGTGCGCAGCTGGTCGGGAGCCGCTGCCATACCGTGGCTTCGTAATGCCAACTCCGGATGATGTGTGGAGACAAAATCAAAAAAACTGGAGCCGTCGTGGTCGGGAAGATAGGGCAGCTTCATCGCGGTCTTCGAACCACCATTCGTCAAACCTTGAGTTTCTCGATGAGAGCATCGACCGAATCGGTCGTATCGAGCAACTCTTGCGTCAAGGCATGTGTTCCCCGATGGGGATCCATCAGAGGCACTTTTTTGATTGTCGTATTGCCAACGTCGAACAGCACCGACGTCCAACTCGCTCCGTATAACGCCTTCGCAAACTTACTGACGCAACGCCCACGGAAATACGCTCTGGTACCCGTCGGTGGATTGAACTCCGCCCGCCGAATGTCATGTTCCTCAACGATCCGCTCGATAAGACGACTGCGCTCCAGCGTATAGAACAATCCCTTGTCTGGACGGATATCATGATACTGGAGATCCATCAGCTTCATTCGAGGGTCATCCCATCCGCAACCTTTACGCTCCATGTAGGACTCGATCATATGCCGCTTAGCGACCCAATCCAACGCTTTCACCAACAACCGCGGATCGCGATCGAGCAGATTCAACACCTCTTCCCAACGGAGGAGCACATCATGAACCGTGGGACTGTGGGTCTGCGAGGCATAAAACGTCTTGGCAGCGCTCAGGTACGCCCGCTGAACGGCGAGCGCCGTGGTAGGCCTTCCGCCCGCGAGCTTTATAGTGTCTTTCACCTCCAAGTCACGGGACACCTGCTTGATCGCGCGAACCGGCTCGTCCAGTTCGAGCTGAGGCAGATCGGCACCGGACTCGAGCACATCCAAGACGATGTCCAAGGTTCCCACCTTGAGATAGGTGGAGAGTTCGGCCATGTTGGCATCGCCCGTGATGACATGGAGTCTTCGAAACCTTGCCGCATCGGCATGCGGTTCGTCGCGCGTATTGATGATGGGCCGTTTGACCATCGTATTGAGGTCCATGAGACATTCGAAAAAGTCGGCGCGCTGCGAGATTTGATATTCCGTTGGGCTAGTCTGATTTTCAGCCCCGACTTTTCCTGCGCCGGCGAAGATCGGTCGTGTGACCAGGAACGGCGTCAACACGCGAGCAATCCGGTCGAACGACACGGACCTCGAGACTAAATAATTTTCGTGGTATCCGTAGCTGTTGCCCTTGCCGTCGGAATTGTTCTTGTACAAAACATACTGTTCACCACCCCTTACCCGGGTCATTTCTTGAAGGCAAGTCGCAAGAATGCGCTCCCCGATTCGTTCGAATGCGACGACCTCCTTGGCGTTCGAGCACTCCGGGGTTGAGTATTCCGGATGCGCTCCATCGACATATAAGCGTCCGCCGTTCGCCAGCACCTTGTTCAACTGCCGATTATATTCAGGATTCGGACGTTCTCGCTCGCCGTCGACCTCAAATCCCCTGGCATCAAGAAGCGGATTTTCGTTCTCATAGTCCCAAAGAGCGCCCGGAGCCGGAAGCCCCGGGTAATGTCCGATCACGGCGAACGAGCCCGACACAGGGTCTATCGCAGATGGATCTTTTGCCGCGATGCCGAACTCGGTTTCAGTGCCAAGCACGCGCATGCGATTCGTGGATGGGTGGTCTGGCATAGATTAGCTAGAGATAGTGGCCGGTGCTGATGGTTTCAATCTGCCGATGTTCCGCAGGGCCACCACTGATGGTCCGGATATGGATGATCTTCTCGCCTTTCTTTCCGGCGACTTTCGCCCAATCGTCCGGGTTGGTCGTATTGGGGAGATCCTCGTGTTCCTTAAACTCTTCACGGATGGCACGGATCAAGTCGTCCGAGCGCAGGCCGGTCCCTTCTTGCGCAATCACGCGTTTCACGGCAAATTTTTTCGCGCGCGAAACAATACCTTCGATCAAGGCCCCACTGGCGAAGTCTCGGAAGTACAGTATTTCCTTTTCGCCGTTGGCGTAGGTCACTTCAATGAACTTATTTTCCTCGCTGGCTGCGTACATGGTCTCGACCGTCAGGGCCGTCAATCGATCTACCAGGGCCTGCCGATCGCCTCCATGCCGCTCCAATTCCTCGGCGGCAAACGGCAGTTCCGTCGAAATGTACTTGGAAAAAATGTCACGGGCGGCCGCGGCATCCGGTCGCCCCACTTTGACCTTGACATCCAATCGTCCGGCGCGAAGCACCGCCGGATCGATCAAATCCTGGCGGTTGCTGGCCCCGATGACGATCACGTTGCGTAGTCGCTCGACCCCGTCGATCTCGGAGAGAAACTGTGGAACGATCGTCGACTCGATATCCGACGACACACCGGTCCCCCGGGTTCTGAAAAGAGCGTCCATCTCATCGAAAAACACGATCACCGGATGACCGTCCTCGGCCCGTTCCTTCGCCTTCTTAAATACCTCACGCACCTGACGCTCCGACTCCCCGACGTACTTATTGAGCAGTTCAGGGCCTTTCACATGGAGAAAGTAGCTCCGAATTTCTTTACCCGTCCGATGGCCTAGTTTCTTGGCGATCGAATTGGCGACGGCTTTGGCGATCAGCGTCTTCCCGCAACCGGGAGGACCATACAGCAAAACCCCTTTCGGCGCGCTGAGCTTATACTCGGAAAACACGTGCGGATGCAGGAATGGAAGTTCGACGGCATCGCGCACTTGCTCCAATTCTTTCTGAAGACCTCCGATGTGCTCATAGTCGACATCCGGGACCTCTTCCAACACAAGCTCTTCCGCTTCCGACTTCGGCAACTTCTCAATGACATACCCGGAACGAGGATCATACAACAGGTGGTCTCCCACGCTCAGCCGTTCAACGAGCAGTGGGTCACCGAGCTCGGCCACCTTTTCCTCATCGAAATGGAGCGTGACCAATGCCCGTCCTCCTTCCAGCACGTCCTTGAGTCGAACGACCTCTCCCTGACTGTCGAAACCCTTCACTTCGATCACATTGAGAGCCTCATTCAGCACGACTTCTTGCCCCTTCCGCAACTCATTGCGCTTGATCGAAGGATGAAGGCTGACCTTCATCTTCCGTCCCGACACATAGACATTTCCGGTACCGTCCGCGTTCATACTGGAAAAAATGGCATAGGCCGACGGCGGCGCCGTCAGTTTTTCCACCTCGGTACGGAGCGCTTCGATCTGCGCCTTCGCTTCCTGCAGCGTGGCCACGAGTTTTTCGTTCTGCTTATTGGCTTGATCGAGTTGGTAGCGCGATTGGTAGAGCCGACGGATTTCCTCTTCCATCGACTGAATCTGAACGCGAAGCTTCTCCATCTCGCGCGCGTGTTCGTCGTTCTTGTGAATCATCTCCTCATTTCCCTCAGACAGCCGCTTCGTAATCTTCTTGACAGAATCTCGGAGGGACCGGAGTCGATTTGGCTGGCCCTTGCTTTCCGCCATATCGGGACGACACAAATAACTCGCGACATTGAAGCCAAGCGCGAATGAGTCTCGTGATCGGATTCTAACACCCGACCTAGGGGTGGTCAACTCCAACGGACGATCTCGCGCGAGACTCGTCTCCGCTGTGCACCGCCGCCTCACGTCTCCAAAAGAGCATGCTGGAGCCCTCGGACAGCTTCGCCGATGTCATCACGAGTCAACAGCGCTCCGATCACGGCAACCCCGTGAGCACCAGCTCGACGAACGTCGCGCACTCGTTCGCACGTGATGCCTCCGATAGCCAGCACAGGGATGGACGACCGACCACACACCTCGGCGAGCAACTCGAGTCCCAGCGGATGTCCGAACGAACGTTTCGACGGAGTGTCGAAAATGGGGCCAAACACCACATAATCAGCACCGTCCTGATTCGCCCATCGTACGTCTTCGGCCGAGTGTGTGGAGACTCCGATCAATCGGCGTGGTCCAATCAGCTTGCGAACATGGGAAGGACGCAAACTGTCGGATCGAAGGTGCACGCCGTCCAAATTCAACGCCATCATCAGATCGACACGATCATTAACGATCAACGGAACAGCGTGCGACGTCGTGATCGACTGGATCTCCTGCGCCAGTGAAAGTAATTCACCCGTGGATAGATCTCGTTCCCGCAATTGGACAGCGGGCAACCCGGCGCTGATTGCCTGTCGGATAAGAGATGGGAGGGATCGACCGCCTGTCTGAGTCCTGTCAGTCACAAGCAGCAGACGGAAGTTAACGGGTGGCATGTAAGAAGAAGATACGCCCCGATTGATACTGGACGAGAAAACTCACTGTCAAGGCCAGAATGCCTCCTGCATGCTCAAAGGAGCGCCACGGCTGTGTGCGCAGGCGAGATGGTGAGCCAGCAGTGTCAGACCTTGAACCACGGAGCGACGCGAGAACAAAGCGGGCGAACTTTTTCAGCATCCTGCTAGAGCATCCCTTCGATTGGACTGCTGGCCGTGGCGTAAAGTTTCTTAGGAATACGACCGGCCTTGTAAGCCAGACGACCGGCATGAACCGCAAACTTCATCGCTTCCGCCATGGCGATCGGGTCTTGTGCACCGGCAATGGCTGTGTTCATGAGCACCGCATCAGCTCCGTACTCCATCGCCAAGGCTGCATCCGACGCGGTTCCGACGCCGGCATCGACGATAATCGGCACCTTGACGGTTTCCATGATGATTTTCAGGTTGTACGGATTCCGAATCCCGAGCCCGGATCCGATGGGTGCAGCTAAGGGCATGACGGCCGGGCATCCAATATCCACGAGTTTCTTCGCGACGATCGGATCGTCGTTTGTGTAGGGAAGGACGATGAACCCTTCTTTAATGAGGATCTTGGCCGCTTCGATTAAGCCGGCTGTATCCGGGAACAGCGTCCGCTCGTCACCGATCACTTCCAACTTCACCAAGTCGGACACACCGGCCGCACGAGCCAAACGCGAGTATCGCACCGCATCTTCCACCGTGTAACATCCGGCCGTGTTGGGTAAAATCGTGTATTTCTTCGGGTCGATGTAATCGAGCAGATTGTCTTGTGATCGATCGGTGATATTCACTCGACGAACCGCGACGGTCACGACATCAGCCCCGGACGCTTCAATGGCCTTTTTCGTCTCGACAAAGTCTTTGTATTTTCCCGTTCCTACCCATAACCGGGACTTGAATTCACGACCCGCGATCATCAGCCGATCGTCCGTCATAATGTATCCTCTTATTATAGTGCGCCAAATGCGCCGCCGCCGATAAACCCCAGAATCTCGACCCGATCCCCCTCTTTGAGCTGACGTTGACCAAACGCAGCCCGATCGAGGATTTCAAGATTCAGCTCCACGGCCACCCGCTCCGTTTGTATGTCCAGGTCTTGCAACAGATCAGCGACCGTTGCACCACTGCGCCAGGTGCGTACCTGACCGTTCACGTGGATGTGGATCGCATCCTGCACGCTTGTCATCCTATGGGACCGTAATTCACCTTGTCAACAAAGTGCCCCTTGCCTGAAAAGCCGAGACCCTCCACAATACACCTCCAGAGACTCAAGCATGATGGAGAACAATCAACGATTGGCCGTGCTCTTCCGATCAATGGCCGATCTGCTGTCATCTCAACGGGCGAACCCTTATCGGGTGCGGGCCTACCGGCGGGCTGCAGATGCTCTGCTGGCCATCGACGAGGATGTGGCGACCCTCGCCAAACGTCAGGAACTCGAAGAGATTGATGGTATCGGGACCGATCTGGCGAAGAAAATCGAAGAGTTCCTTGAGACTGGAACCATCCGCGCCTACGAAGAGCTCAGAACGCCTCTCCCCACGGAGGTCAAGAGTTGGGCAACTCTTCCAGGGCTTTCAGACTCACTGGTGGCCTATTTATACTTCCGACTCAACATTCGAACGCTCACAGATCTCGACCAACTTATTCGATCTCACCTGCTTCGAACCCTGCCGAGTTTCTCTGGATCAGAGGAGCAATTGTTGCAGGCTGTCCGCCAACGGATCCACAATCATGAGCGTTAGGAGCTCTTGAGCTCCTTGAATATCTTCCAGCTTTTCAGCAATTCCACCGCCTTCTGGAGTTGGACATCCTGCTCAAGCGAGAGTTCTCCTCCCGGTTCAGCCGGTAACGACTGTGGAACCGTACCATTCTTCGGACTTGCTTCCTCGGGAGACTTTCCATTGGGGAATGAGCCTTCTTTTCCTGTCGGCGGTTTGCCGGTCTTCCCCTCCGCGTCCTTTTCAGCCGGCTTCCCCTCAGACGCCTTGGCAAGTACTGGCGTCGGCAATTTCACCACAATATCAGGAGTAATTCCTGTCGACTGGATTGATCTTCCTTTAGGCGTATAGTACTTCGCGGTTGTCAGGCGAAGCCCAGAACCATCACCCAGGGCCAAAATCGTCTGCACCGAGCCTTTTCCGAACGACGTCGTCCCGACCACAACGGCCCGCCCCCAATCTTGGAGCGCCCCGGCAACAATCTCCGACGCACTCGCCGATCCCTCGTTGACGAGAACGATGACCGGAAGATCTTCCAGTTGATCCTTGGACTTCGCGAACCACTCATCCTTTTTCCCTTCTCGACTCTTGGTATACACCACCAGCTTCCCGCTGGGAAGAAACTGCTCGGACACATCGACGGCTGCAGTCAGCAAACCGCCGGGATTGTTCCGTAGGTCGAGGATGGCTCCTTGAACTTTCTGTTCCTTGAACTGCTTGATCGCCTTGGAAAGGTCTCGGCCCGTCGCCTCTTGAAACTGGGTGAGCCGGACATAGCCGAGATTGTCGATGACCTTCGACTTCACGCTTTCTATTTTGATCGTGTCCCGCACGAGGGTAAAGACCAAGGGTTCCGGTGTTCCATCCCGTTGAATAGTGAGGTTGACTTTACTGCCTTTCGGCCCCCGCATCTTCTGAACCGCATCCATCAGCGTCAAGTCCTTCGTGGGATCGTCGTTGACTTTCACGATAAAATCGCCGGCTTTGATCCCGGCTCGGTGCGCAGGCGTCCCTTCGATCGGGGCGATTACTGCCAGCCTGTTGTCCTTTACGCCGATTTGAATGCCGACCCCGCCGAATTCTCCCCTGGTTTCAACCTGCATCTCCTTATACATTTCCGGTGTCATATATGCGGAGTGCGGATCGAGCGTCGACAACATGCCACGAATGGCTCCTTGAATAAGATCCTTCGGCTTCGTCTCGTCGACATAGTGCTTTTGAACCTGATTCAGAACCTCGGAAAATGTTTTGAGCTCTTCATAAGTTTCACCGGCGTGACCGGTTCGTTCCCAGCCTTTCCCGATGACGACTCCACAGAGCAGGGCGAGTGCGATCATCGGTCCGACCACCCAAGACTTCCGCCGCGGCTGCTGTTCCATAATTTTCACATCCCTTCTTTCCCAGCGTTTTCGGACGCTCAGACCGATCGAGACCGACAACGCGCGTCTTACCGCTTTGCGAGCCAGTGGAGTGGATCGACGGGCTCGGCCCCTTCCCGTAACTCAAAGTATAAAGTATTTTCTCCGATCATACCTGTGTCTCCGGTCTCCCCGATAGCTTGACCTTCGGCAACGTTCTCACCTGCCTTGGCCAATATCTTGGACGCATGTGCATACAGGGAGAAAAACCCATTGGCGTGATCTAAGATTATAACGAGTCCGTATCCTTTCAACCAGTCTGCATAGACAACACTCCCGGCCATGACGGCATGGATTAAGCTTCCCTCTTCGGTTCGGATTTCAATGCCTTTGCGTTGGACATAGGTGTTGAACGTCGGGTGTTTCTGGCGTCCGAAGAATGACACGACTTTTCCATCGGCCGGCCAAGGCAGTGTGCCTCTCACGCCGGGAGGCAAGAGTGCCGACGTCGGAGGGTGCAGGATCATGGCACGTCGGCGTGTTTCCAGCTCATGCAACAAGCCATCCACACGTGAGGCGGAACGCTCCAATTCTTCAACTGCGCGATTATAAGAATCCTTTTGGTGTGTGATCTTCGCCAGATAAACCTTTTTCTCCTTCTGCAGCACTCGAATGTCGGCCAGCTTCTTCTCGATATTATGCTTAAAGGCGACCAGTCCGGCTCTGGCTTCCGCGCGCTGCCGCTCAGCTTGCTCCATTCGCTCCATATCGGCTCGGAACGTCTCCAACAATTCGTAGTCCTTTTGTGAGACGGCAGACAGATACTGCCCACGACGCTGGAAATCACTGTATGAATCCGCTGTGAGGAGGGCCTTCACACGGCCAAACCGACCCTCCATATACTGCACACGAAGCCGGGCAAAGATGGCCTCCCGTCGCGTATCAATGTCGGTTCGCATCACTCCCAGCCGATTCGTAATCTCTTCGATCTCCCGATCCTTCTGCCGCAGTTTCTTGCTGATCTCATGATGATCTTGCCGATGATGGACCAGTCGTTCATCCAAAGATTGGAGGCCTTGTAAGACCGACTCTCGTCTTTTTTCTGCTTCCTCAGCCCGTTTCCGCTTCTCCTCGATTTTATCCTTCAGCGTCTCAAGCCTCTTTTTCTCCCGCTCGATTTTTTCCGAGATCGGATCATTGGCGGCACCCGCCACTGAACCCCATCCTCCGATCACAAGACACCAGAGTACGATGAGGAAGGAGATCGTCATACCCGCCCTTCTCCGACACGAAGAAGCGACACCACGCTCCCCGCAAAACCAAGCCCCATCCCCGCAAGAACAAGCACCAGACACACCGAGAAGGGGAAGAAAGCAAGCATGCCGTCAATCCCGCTGAAACGGCCCGTCAACCGAATCTCCTGCCGAAAGAGTTCGAACGCAAACTTCAGCATTCCTAACGACAGCGCACTACCACAGGCTCCGAGTATGGCTCCTTCAAGGAAATAGGGAATACGGATGAATGTACGCGTGGCTCCCACGGAGCGCAGGATTTCGATCTCCTCACGTCTGGCCAACAGCGCGAGTCTCGTCGTATTGCCGATGATGGTCACGGCGGCTGCGGAGAGGAGGACACCCACTCCGATAGCCACCAGCTCGATGTATCCGATAAATTCCGCCAGGAGGCTGAGCCATTCTTGATTATAGTCGACCTTGGCGACACCTTCCATCGTTTGCACTCGTTCTACCCAGCTTTTCATCGCAGTCGGAGATCGAAAGTTCGGCGCCAGCGTCACCACAAACGAGGCGGGAAGTGGGTTCTCCCCAAGTCCTTCGAGTAAGTGAGACTCACTGGGGAATTGAGCCCGAAATTCGCCCAACGCTTCTTCTTTCGAAATAAACACCACTTCGTCAACCATACGATCGATCTTGAGTTTCCGTTCGAGTTCCTGCACTTTTTCAATGGGGAGTCGATCCTCAAGGTAGACCATGACCTTGACATCTTCCTGAAGCGACCACGCGGCGTTCCGCAGATTCACATAGAGCAACAGAAAGATACCGACACAGGTCAAGGCAAACGCCGTGGTCAGCACGGCAACGATCGTGGTCGTGCGGTTGATTCGCATGTTCGTCCACGCCTCGCGAACGAGATAAAATAGTCTCCTCATGTTCCAACCCGTTGCCTGATCCGCCGCTCCGACAGCAACACCCCTTGCACCAAGGTGACCACCCGCCGATTGACTTGATTCAACACGTGAGGATCATGCGTCGCGACGATGACGGTCGTCCCTCGGGCATTAATCAATTTGAACAATTCAATGATCTCTCTCGTGCGTTCTGGATCAAGATTCCCCGTTGGTTCGTCGGCCAGGAGGACGACGGGTCCGTTGACGATCGCCCGTGCGATGCAGACGCGCTGTTGCTCACCCGTCGAGAGGCTGTTCGGCGACTGGTCTTTTTTGTGTTCGACATCGACCGCACGCAGTGCTTCCGTGACTTTACGACGGATATCTTTCTCGGGCGCGCCTTGAACGATCAACGGAAGCGCCACGTTGTCGAAGACCGATTTTTTCGGCAAGAGACGAAAGTCTTGAAACACCGCGCCAACCTTCCGTCGAAGGTACGGAACCTCGGCAGGTCGGAGCTTGGTCACATTCTTCCCGTGAACGAAAATCTGTCCTTCGTCAGGCTGCTCCTCACCGATCAGCATGCGCAGCAGGGTGGACTTCCCGGCCCCGCTTGATCCCATCAGCAAGACAAATTCCCCCTTGTCGATCTCAAGCGTGACATCGGACAGTGCAGCTTTCCGATCATGCCATTTGGACACATGGATGAGTTGAATGATGGCGTCCATGGAAACCCCTTGGAGAAGGGCTAGAATCCTCCGTGTTCGCCGACGTCAAACGCGTTCTGGAGATGTTCGATCCCTCCCTGGTCGGAAGGTTTCCCCTGGACCAATACCACATCGAATCGACAGGCTTTATCGGACCAATGTCGTTGTGCTAGATACTGCGCGGCCAATTTCGTCAGCTTCACCCGCTTGCGATGATCCACAGCCAGGAGAGCACCGCCGAACGCTTCGGTAGCCCTGCCTTTGACCTCGACAAAGACCACGACACCCTGGTCTTCTGCCACGAGGTCCAATTCGCCGAGCGGGGTCCGTACATTGCGGTCGAGGATCCGATAGCCTTTGGACAACAAGAACTGCTCGGCCCGCATCTCACTCTCTTGGCCGAACCGATGGCGCGGGTCGGAAGTGGCCATGCGCTTACTGTTCGAACAATGTGGGGTTCATCCGTCCAACCGATTCCTTCCGTGTGGAGATGACCACCTCGTGCACCGGCATGAATGTTCGACGATGGATGGAGCACGGGCCATAGCGCGCCAATCGTTGCAGATGTCCGCTCGTGGCATATCCCTTATGCGAAAGAAAATCGTACTCTGGGAACATATCATGGTACTCCGCCATGAGACGATCCCTCGTGACTTTGGCGATAATAGAGGCGGCCGCAATCGAAAGGGAGAGCAAGTCCCCCTTGATGATAGGTCGGACAGAGATTCTGATTCCAGGAAGAGTCACGGCATCAGTGAGCAGATGATCAGGGCGAGGAACCAGCTGATCAATCGCTCGCCGCATCGCCAGCCGGGTGGCTTCAAGAATATTGAGCCGATCGATCTCACCGACGTCCGCCGATCCGATTCCTACCCCCACCGCCTGCTCCAGAATCGCGGCATACCATCGGTCTCGCTCCGCCTCACAAAGCTGCTTAGAATCATCGACCCCTGAGAGTCGACATCGGGTGGGTAGGACAACAGCCGCGGCGACGACCGGACCGGCCAACGGGCCGCGGCCGGCTTCATCAATACCCGCAATGCATCGATACCCACATAGCCGGGCGTCCCGCTCGAACTCTTGCGTGGGTCCCATTCAACTTCCCTTCACCGATCACGCCATCGCCTTGCCGTGAGGGGACACTACGTAAAATAGTTTTAGGCCGTCACAGCCTCCTCCTCTGAAGCCGATGGTTGCGCCGACGGTTTGTTCTCTCCGACAAACTCGCGCTCTTCGACTCTCGCGAATCTCCCCTTCTTGCCGCGCAAATAGTAGAGCTTCGCGCGTCGAACGCGTCCCTGTCGAACCACATCAACCTTCGAGACAATCGGAGAATGCACCGGGAAAATCCGTTCGACTCCGACCCCGTAAGAAAGTTTTCGGACTGTAAACGTTTCGGTATTCAAACTCCCCTTACGCGCGATCACGGTTCCTTCATAAACCTGAATACGCTCTTTCTCACCTTCGACGACTTTGACGTGGACCCTGACGGTATCCCCGATCTCAAAACTCGGCGCTGATTTCTTCGTCAACGACCGCTGAATTCGCTCTAACTGATTCATGGACTTAACCCTCCTCCCGGCGTGATGTCGGGGCCGTCAAAAGGCCTTCGCTCATCAATTCATCCAACAACTGTCGCTCTTCATTCGTAAATATCCGATCTTTTAGAAGATCGGGGCGTCGCACATACGTGTTGCGTAACGCTTGTTTTCTGCGCCACAACCGAATGGCCTCATGATGGCCCGAAAGCAAGACCTCGGGCACACTGATTCCTCCGATCTCTGCCGGCCTCGTGTACTGTGGATACTCCAGCAGCGCGTCAGAAAACGACTCTTCCAGGACGGAACTTGGATCGCCCAAAACGCCAGGCACGAGTCTGGCGGCTGCATCGATCAATACGAGCGCCGGCAGTTCACCTCCGGTCAATATATAATCTCCGAGAGAGACTTCCTCCGGATCCAGTGCCAAACGGACACGCTCATCCACTCCCTCATAGTGCCCGCACAGAATGACGATTCGACAACGCTCACCGGCCAATTGCTGTGCATAGCCTTGCGTAAAAGGCCGTCCATGAGGAGTTGGGAACACCAGCCGAATGTCTTCGCCGCTCGCGCGGGCTTCCTTCCGAAGCGCAGCCACCGCCAGAAGGATCGGCTCGGCCTTCATGACCATACCGGCCCCCCCTCCATACGGCATATCATCGACCACTTTATGGCGATCCGCCGTGAAGTCCCGCAAATTGTGCACGTTCACGGTGAGAAGGCCCTTATCTTGCCCTCGTTTGAGCATGCTGTGAGCCAAGACCGGAGCGAACATGCCTGGGAACAATGTCAGCACATCGAACCGCAACATGCTAATCACCCAACCCGTCGATCAACCGGACGGTCATTTTTCGAGCCGCCAGGTCGACGGCACTGACAAGTTCTTTCGCGGCGGGGATCAAGGTCTCTTTGGCTCCTTGGCGAACAACAAACACTGGATTGCCAGGCAAGTCCCAGATCTCCTCCAGCACACCGATCGGCGTATCCTCTTCGGTGGAGACGACAAGACCGATCAAATCGCACTCATAGTATTGACCATCCGGAAGCGCGGGTACGGCTCCCCGAATCGTCCGTATGAATCCGCCACGCCAGAGGCTCGCGTCTTCCGGAGTAGTCACACCGGTCAAACCAAGGATAAATCTCTCTCCGGCTCGTTTCACATGCGTGACGCTAGTTTCAAGAGTCTGTCCGTTCCTTGCCAGGAGACTCACGGCCTTCAACGCTTCAAATCGGCCAGGGACATCGGACAGGGGTCGAACTTTTACTTCCCCTTTGACGCCAAAAGGCCGCTCAATTAGTCCCACAGTCACGGTTTCCAATTGATTCACCATCCTGACGGTCAGGATTTTGCGGGCGCTTTCTTCTGCGCGGCTTTTTCAGCCTCAAACTGCTTCCAGACTCCCGCCCTGCGCAACAATGTCCGCACGGTCACCGTCGGTTGAGCACCGTGCCTCAGCCAGGTCAGAACACGTTCTTGTTTCAACTCCGGCACGCCGGCTTCTTTCAAGGGGTCAAAAATTCCAAGGATCTCAAGGAACCGGCCGTCGCGCGCTTTTCGCGAGTCAGCAACCACCACTCGATACATCGGTCGTTTGTGTCGTCCTGTTCGAGCCAGTCTCAAATGTACGGCCACAACTGTCCTCCTTTATGTTGAATTCGTACGATCTGTCATGATCGCTTAGTGAGTTCGCATGAGTTGAGCGAGCTGCCGACGCCCTCCTGCACCGGTCATCGCCTTTGCCAACTTCTTTGCCGACAAGAATTGCTTGATGAGACGATTCACATCCTGCACCGTCGTACCGCTGCCGCGAGCGATCCGCTTCTTCCGGCTTCCATTGATGATCGTATGATCGCGGCGTTCCCGCGGGGTCATCGAATCGATCACGGCGATCACCCGACCGATCTCTCGCTCGGGCCTGTCCCCCTCGATGGCTTGCTTGAGTTTTTGCCCACCGGGCAACATGCCAAGAATCTGTTCGAACGAGCCCATGCGGTTCATCTGACCGAGCTGAGTCCGAAAATCTTCCAAAGTGAAGGCATTGCTGGTGAGCCGCTTCTGCGCTTCCTCCGCCTGCTCCCGCGTGATGCCTTCTTGAGCTTTTTCAATGAGCGACAATACATCGCCCATCCCGAGAATACGGGAGGCCATCCGGTCCGGATGAAAGGGTTCCAATGCATCCAGCTTTTCCCCGACACCAAGAAACTTGACGGGTTTGCCGGTTGCAGCCCGAATCGACAAGACCGCTCCTCCACGTGCGTCCCCCTCGACCTTGGTCAGAATAATACCGGTCAACCCGACCTTTTGATCAAACTGACCGGCCATGGTGACCGCATCCTGCCCGGTCATCGCGTCGGCAACCAACAACACCTCATGAGGCGACACGGCTGTTTTCACGGCGACGAGTTCGTCCATCAACTCGTCGTCGATGTGCAATCGACCTCCGGTATCCAGGATGACGAGATCAAACCCTTGATCGCGCCCTCGCTCGACCCCCGCACTGCAGATACGCACCACATCCGTTTGAGAAGCCTGAACGAGATCTGCCCGGTGCACCTCCACACCAAGATCCCGACCAAGCGCGCTCAGCTGTTCCCCGGCGGCGGGGCGACGCGGGTCGGCAGCCACCAACAGCACTCGTTTGCCTTGATTCTTAAACAGACGCGCCAGCTTGCCGCTGGCCGTAGTTTTTCCGGCTCCTTGTAATCCAACCATCATCAGAATGGTCGGCGGTTTTGAGCTCAGGGCAAGCCCCGACCGCTCATGCCCCATCATCGCCCGGAGTTCATCCCAGACAATTTTGACGACCTGATGTCCGGGTGTCAGACTCTGCAGGACTTCCTGCCCAACTGCTTTTTGACGGACACAATCGATGAATTCTTTGACGATCTTAAAGTTGACGTCGGCTTCAAGAAGCGCGAACCGCACATCTTTCAGCGCTTCCGTGATGTTCTGCTCCGTGAGCACACCCTGCCCTCGGAGTTTCTTCAGAATTTTCTCGAACTTATCGCTCAGCGCATCCAGCATGACGCTGTATCATCATAAAGAAAGAGGCCATCGAAGCCTTGCACCAGACCTCCGATCGCCTCGAAAATCCTGGAAAAAGAGCACTGGGAAGTGTATCGGACCGAGCAAGGCAAGTCAAGGTCATCACAAGTCAGTAGTTTTATTGACATGCTGAAAACCTTCGGATATGGTGCCCTTCAGCCACCAAAAACCACCGCACAAAAACTTATAAAGGAAGACGAGTGGCCGCGTGAGAAAATCGCCCTGGGTTTTAGTCATCTTCGTGCTGATCGGAGGGTTCCTTGGTGGGATACTCGGGGAAATTCTCCACGTCATGGCACCTCAAGGCACCATTCAAAGCATTTTCGCGACGCACTTTAGTCCTGGTATCAACCCACCGCTCACCGTCGATCTTGTCCTCATCAAACTGGTCTTAGGATTCAATATTAAAGTCAACATTCTGAGTATCCTCGGGATGTTCATCGGGATCTACCTCTACAAACACGTGTAGCAGAACGCTGACAAGCCAGCCAGCGCCGTTCTGGTATCGCTCAGGTCCTCGCTGCTGGAACCCCTTTGATCTTCTGGTCGGAACTTTCGAAGACGAAACTCCACCGCCATCATTTATATACTTAAGACTTCGCCTCCAGCACCTGAAGGCGTAACGATCGAATTTGGTTGCGCAACTCTGCGGCCCGCTCAAAGGCCAGCTCTTTGGCCGCCGCTTTCATTTCACCCTCCAGACGCGCAATGAGTTGATCCATTGATTCTGAATTCCCGTACTGTTCTGTCGATTCAGCAGCGAGCGGTAACTGCACGTAGTCCATGTCCGCCACCGCATATTCAAGAGAAGGAATCCCTTTCGTAATACCGACCGGAGTAATCCCGTGGATTCGGTTGTACTCTGCTTGGATCCCACGGCGGCGGTTCGTTTCGTCGATCGCCTGTTTCATCGAATCCGTCACCACATCTCCATAAAAAATGACCCGCCCTTCGAGATTGCGCGCGGCGCGCCCGGCCGTTTGGATCAATGCGCGATACGAGCGCAAATATCCTTCCTTATCGGCATCAAGAATGGCCACCAGACTCACTTCGGGGAGATCGAGCCCTTCGCGCAGCAAATTGATCCCGACCAGCACATCAAACGTGCCGCACCGGAGGTCGCGGACGATCTCGGCTCGCTCGAGCGTCTTGATATCGGAATGCAGATAGCGCACTTTGATTCCTAAGTCATGGTAGTACTCGGTCAAATCCTCCGCCATCCGCTTCGTCAACGTCGTCACGAGGACTCTCCCCCCTTTGGCCGCTTCCGCTCGGACTTGACCAAGCAAGTGGTCCACCTGCCCCTTGGCCGGCACGACATCGATCCGCGGATCCATGAGGCCGGTGGGACGAACGATCTGCTCAACCACATCATCGCCGGCATGCTCCAACTCATAGGTGCCGGGTGTTGCGGACACATACACCACCTGGTTGAGACAACTCTCGAACTCGGAAAACTTCAATGGACGGTTGTCGACCGCCGATGGGAGGCGGAAACCGTACTCCACCAGAGTCCGTTTCCTCGAATAATCGCCCTCATACATTCCTCCCACTTGGGGAATGGTCGCATGAGACTCATCCACGATCAGCAGAAAATCCTTCGGAAAATAATCCAATAGCGTGGGAGGCGGCTCACCCGACATCCGGCCGCTGAGATGGCGCGAGTAATTTTCGATCCCATGGCAATAGCCCATGGCTCGGATCATCTCCAGATCGAACTTGGTACGCTGTTCAAGCCGCTGAGCCTCCAAGAGCCGTCCCATCTTTCTCAAATCGGTCGCGCGCTCCTCGAGTTCCTCCTCAATACCGGTGATGGCCCGCTCATAGCGATCGGGGGCGATCAGGTAATGGGTGTTCGGATAGATGGCGATCTTGGGAAGCTTACCCAAGGATTTTCCGGTGAGCGGATCGATCTCATGGATGGCATCTACGACGTCTCCGAATAGCTCGATGCGCACAGACTTGGCCTCAGAGGACGCAGGAAAAATTTCGATCACGTCCCCACGCGCCCGGAACGTCCCCCGATGAAAATCCACATCATTGCGCTCATATTGGATCTCCACGAGTTTCGACAATATCTTTTCTCGCCTCGTCTCGACGCCTTCCTCCAGATAAATCAGCATGTCATGGTAGACCTCCGGTGATCCAAGGCCATAGATACAGGACACCGAAGACACGATCAGCACGTCGTTTCGTTGCAACAGCTCGGTCGTGGCGGAGTGGCGCATCTGATCGATGGCGTCGTTGATCGAGGCATCCTTCGCGATATACGTGTCACTCTGCGGGATATACGCTTCCGGTTGATAATAGTCGTAATAACTCACGAAATACTCGACGGCGTTATGGGGGAAAAACTGTTTGAACTCCTGATAGAGTTGGCCGGCCAGCGTCTTGTTGTGGACCAACACGAGCGTCGGCTTCTGGACACGCTCGATGAGATTCGCCATCGTAAAGGTCTTACCCGACCCTGTGACACCGAGGAGGACCTGATGCTTCTTTCCGGCCTGCACCCCGGCCGCCAGCTTTGCGATGGCCTCCGGCTGATCCCCACAGGGCTTGAAGGGGGCTTCTAATTTGAATGGCGGCACGGCACTCCTCCGTTGAGTATGCGAACGGAGATCAGGGCTGGCATCGACGACTTTTGACGTCGCGCTTGAAAAGTAAAAAAGGGCTGCCGGAGGTTCCGGCAGCCCTTATCGCCACGAAACGGACGTGCGGTTAACCGCGCCCGCCTCCGAATCCTCCACGCCCTCCTCCACCGGCACGGGGCTCCTGAGGACGCGCTTCGTTCACGGTTAACGTACGGCCACCGAGTTGCGTGCCGTTCAACGCGGCGATCGCCGCCTGCGCTTCGGCATCAGACGACATTTCAACAAATCCAAACCCTCGAGACTGTCCGGTGAACTTATCCGTAATAATCCGCGCCGAGGCAACAGTTCCATGCGCCGCAAACAGGTCGCTCAGTTGTTGCTCAGTCGTTGAATAAGGCAATCCACCGACATAGATCTTCGCACCCATCGGACTCCTCCTTTGACACAATGATGTTGTCTTGGACTCGAGAAAGCAACGAGGAAGGAATGGGCCGAAGACGTCAACACAACGGCGGCTTAGCTCTGGCTTCCGATCAAATTCCCGGACTGGCCCAACACAACATCCATTCAGGCCTTGTCACTTTCAACGCCGGTTTGCCAGGCCTTTCGCAAACCGACTGAGCGTATGCTACTCCAGATAGACGGGAAAAGGCAAGTTTGGGGGGCCAAACCGTAGCCGGCGGCGCAGGAAGCGGTCGGTGGGAAAAGAGAGAAACTTGAAAAGTCCATCCGTCACTTGTCTCTTCAGATTGACGGCTTTTTCTTACTGTATTCCCATCTGCACTCCATAACTTGGGGATCCCCCCCCACGGAACTGAGGACGGTCATCATGAGGACGAAGAGCCTACGTGAGTCTTACGATGGAGCCTCTTCGAGATTTGTCCGACACAACAGCGCGCTACTTTGTATTTCCTGATTTCTTGATTTGGAGAATCTCTCGCTGCAGACGGTCCCGCTCGGCAAGAATCTTTTTCTGACGTCGCCCACGGTTCCACGTCCACCAACGCAGCTTCTCGCCGAATGTCACCACCGGTGTCGGAGCACTGCCTCCCGGAGCCTCCTGGAACAAATACCCGTCATGGCTCTCGCGTTGTTCAAAAAACCGCCGATACAAATGATCGTACAATCCTTTTCCCGATTCACCACCCGCCATACTGACTCCCTTACTCCAGAAACAGTTCTAGTCATCCCAACCGCTGTCTGAACAGGTCACCAGCATCCCGCGACCATCATCAAATAGTACCTGGGCTCAATGTGCTCTGCAAGCGGCTTTTCCCTCATGTTATGATTTCACATTTTCATACGACTCGACCCGATCAGAATATCACGATGAGCCTCCTTCGTTTCCCCATCAATTCTAGCAGAGTCCTCTGCATCACGGTCCTCGCTACCGCCTTACTTTTGTTTCCATTTCAGCCAGGCCGGGCTCAATCTCCTGAGACCGTCCTTCGGACAGCCATCGATTCGCTGTCCGCAGAACGGATGCTTGCTGACATCCGGACGCTCAGCGGACCTTCGTTCAAGGGACGACAAAGCGGCACGGAAGACGATGGCCTCTCAGCCCAGTGGGTCGCACAAGAATTTCTTTCGGCCGGATTGCGTCTGCCGAACATTCGCAACGGCTCGTTGACATTCCCGTTCATGCAGGGAGAGGACGGCACGTTGTTGGGTGCCATGACCACTGTGGTACCGACGAGCATGATGTCCCCCGACCCCATTCTACGGATCGGCACCGCGAACAGCTTATCGATCCAGCAAGCCGGTACCGACTACCTTCCCATCTTTGATTCCCCATCGGCTGATATCCAAGCTCAGATCGCCTTCGTCGGCTATGGCATCGTGGATGCTGCTCACGGCATCGATGACTACGCCGGAGTCGATGTCAATCATTGCATCGTGCTGTTTCTGCGAGGTAAGCCGGAACACTACCCACGACCGGTCAGCCACGCCGACAAGGTTCGATTTGCACGAGAACGTGGAGCGATCGGCTATTTGACGGCAACGGGCCCCATTCTGCACCCCTATGAAATCCGCCGTGGCGTAACCGGTAGTCCTAGCGCCTTCTACGGACAACTTCCGCCGGACCAAGCTATCCCCGGTGCCTGGATCAGCACAGCTCTGGCCCAAGAGCTTCTCAGAGGATCGAATGATGATATTCTCGATCAGCTGCACGTCCTTCAAGAGCGTCTGAACCAAACATCGTCATCACAGGCAAGGCGGACGGATCGGTTTGCATCGCTCCAGTGGAAGACGACGACACAAGACGGCATCTTAATCAATGTGGTGGGGATGATTCCCGGAACCGGCACAGAAACGGTGATCATCGGAGCCCATCGAGACCACTTCGGTCGTCCAGGTGGAATACTCTTTCCCGGCGCCGATGATAACGCCTCAGGAACGGCGGTCATTTTGGAGGTGGCACGCGCTCTCACGAAAGTTGAGGCGCTTCCCTCCCGAACCATCCTCTTTGTTTCATTCAGCGGCGAAGAGCGCGACCTCCTTGGCTCGCGTTTCTATACTTCACGGCCTGTTGCCCCACTCAATTCGACAAAGGCCATGATCAACATCGACCATGCCGGAATCGGCAACGGACGCCTCACCGTAGGCGTGACAGGATTAGAGAAAGAACCCATTCTAGAGGCAGGAAGAACCGCCGGCCTTTTGGAAAAACTTGATCTCTATGGATTTTTCCCAGGAGGCGACCATGTGCCGTTCAAGGAAGCCGGCGTGCCGACGGTCACCGTGGTCAGTGGCGGTGTACATCCGCATTTTCATCAACCAACGGATACCGCCGACACTATCGATCCAGAAGTTTTAGCCACCGTGGCTCGGTATGTGTTGACCGTGACGTGGCAGTTAGCATATACGCCTACTGCCGAGGCTAAGACTGAGGTCGAGGTGAAACCCTAACCTATACAGCATCTCTACCTCAGCCTCAACCTAATCGCGCGCTAGGGAATCTCGTCGAGGATGCCCGACTCAATCGGAGGCAACGGAGCCGTTTGACGCGGTGGTCCGGGAAGGACGGTTGCGGACCCCACTTGATTCGCACCCTGGATAAGCCCGATAGACAGTTGCGGGCCGAAGGTCATGGCGGCACCGCTCCACGCCTGACCTGTAGTAGGGTTCCTAAAGTTATACGACTGAACGAAGCTTTGGCCCGGCGTGTAGAGAAACCCCTGTGTTCCCTGGTGATCGATGTATAGGCTGCCACCGCCCAATCTGAACAAATTGCCGATCCCTCCGTCAAACGACCGCACACTGGAGGCGCCCGACACACTCTGCGCCAACGCAGAGGCGTCGGCATAGAATGCCGCCCCCAACAAGACAGACAGCAGTCCGCACAATGTACCCATCTGTCGCAGACGCATACCCACTTCTTCAACCAGAGACCGAGCATGAATCTTCATGACAACACCCATACGCGAATTATAGTATGCTCCTGTTTCGATCGTCGATCAAGGAGGCACATATGAATGTGAATGGCAGATTCTCATTTCGTCCCCACCGTCTCGGGGCTATCTTGATCGCCGGCTTGGGGTGCCTCGCATCTGCACCCGATAGCTGGAGCCTCGATATCACCCAACCGATCCCTGCTGAACGGCGTGAAACGGTCTCCCTGGCAGATGCGGCAGTTCGAGCGCTGCAGAGCAATCTCGACATCAGTATCAGCCGTCAGACCAAAGAAAGTCGGTTGGCCGACATCATCATTGAGCAATCCAAGTTCGATCCTACCCTGAGCGTCAACGGTCAATATAACCGGACGGTGAACCCGCTCAATCGACCTGTATTCGGCGGAACGCTCGGTGCGCTTGATCAAATACGGATCTTCGACCAAAGGAACCATTCCCTCACCCTTGACGCCTCAACCAACCTCATCACCGGCGGCAATGTCGACATCAATTACAGCCCTGCGCGAAGCAGCGTGAACCAGGATGTTGCCAGAGGATTTTTATTCAATCCATCATGGACAGGGGGCCTGGCCTTCACCTTCACCCAGCCGCTACTCAGGAACGCCGGGATCGCAATCAACAAGACTTTTATCAAAGTCGCCCAAAACAATGCGGTGGTCGAAGAGCATGTGTTTCGGGATCGTGTCATGACGGTGATCACGACGGTGGAACAAACGTACTGGGAACTGGTGTTTGCCAACGAGAACTTGAAGGTGGCCCAAGCCGCCTTGAAGGCCGCCGAAGAACTCTTGGCCGCGAACCGCGCCAAGACGAAAGCCGGCATGATGTCCATCGTCGACGTGCTTCAAGCTGAAGCGGCAGTCGCTTCGAGAGTCGAGCAGGTCTTGGTGGCTGAGAAAGCCATTCGTGATCAGGAAGATCAACTACGCCGCCTCTTGAACCCGGGAGAAGAGGAGCTGCGGCAAGACGTTCGCCTGACACCCGCTGATTCCCCGGTGACCTACCTGGAGCCCATCAGTCTACAGGAAGCGATTGATACCGCGATCGAACAGCGGCCGGAGATCGTCCAGGCCAAAAAGAACATTGAGTCAGGCGAGCTCAACAAACAATTTGCCCGGAATCAGTTGCTCCCGACCCTGTCGTTTCAAGGCACCATGGGGCTCGCCGGTCTAGGCGGTGACTACGGCGAGTCCTTCAACAGAAACTTCAGCGGGGATTTCTACAACTATGGAGCCGGATTGGTCTTCAGTTACCCGCTCGGCAACCGTTCCGCGATCAGCACCTACAACAAACGGCAACTGGAAGCCAAGAATGCCGAAATCGCGCTCGCCAGCGTGCGTCAGCAAATTATCGTCGGCATCCGTGAAGCGGTGCGCCGGGTGCAGACCGACTTTAAACGTATTGAGACCACCAGATCGGCACGCATCATGGCTGAGAAACAGCTACAGGCCGAACAGGAACGGTTAAAGGTCGGGCTCAGTACCACTCGCTTCGTGCTCGATTTCCAACGCGACCTCGCCACGGCGCAGGGCAATGAGCTGCGTGCGATCATCGATTACAACAAGTCGTTGTCGAATCTTTCCCGCCACAAAGCTACCACGTTGGACCGCTATCATCTCGAGCTCTCATAGTGTTCCTATGATCACCGAGCCACGTCGGCTCGCTCACCATCAGGATCCGCAGAGAGGAGCGGCGTTGGCGCTGCTCCCCATCGGAGCCACGATCGGCTACTACTGGCTTCCCGGCTCACTCCGCGAAGAGCTTCTCGTCCAACTCGCACCACAACTTCTTGCTTATCTGGCGATGAGCCTCTGGGCTTCCTGGAGGTTTCAAGTCCTTGTTCAATTTGGATTGGAAAAAGCGAAAATGCGAAATGGACTCACATGGGGACTCATCACCGGATTACTGCTGGGCGGGTTGAACACGCTCGTCATTCTCTCGGTCTATCCGTCTCTCGGCTATGACATCACTTTTCTGAAACAGACACCTCACGGCCGACTTCCCGTCCTGCTCATGGTGCCGTGGCTCATCTGCGGCATCGCCTTATTCGTCGAGCTGAATTTTCGCGGCTTCCTTCTCGGACGCCTCGCTGAATTAGAATCTTCCTGGTGGAGGACACCTTCGATTCAGAAAATAACGCCGATGGCTCTCATAGCCAGCGCCGTCACGTTTGCATTCGACCCCTTCATGGTGAATACTTTTCGACATCTCCACTGGATCGCCCTCTGGGACGGGCTTATCTGGGGAAGCATCTGGCTCAGAACACGCAATCTCTGGATCACCATCGTGGCGCATACGGTGGAAGTCATCATCCTGTACAGTACAGTGAGAGCGGCGATAGGATAATGTTGATTCTTCGTCGGCGATAATCGACTCATCATGCTGATTCCATGAATCCTTCCTTCTCCAGCTATTTGGTCAACGATGTGTTCGATGATCCCGGCGTCTACGTGGAGATCCGCTGGACGAAGCGAGCCTTGCTCTTTGATCTCGGACACAACGACAATCTCGGACCAACCAGATTGCTCCGGGCCAGCGAGATCTTCGTCTCTCATACCCATATGGACCACTTCATTGGGTTCGATGCTGTCCTCCGCGTCGCCCTTGGGCGTGGCAAGACGCTCAAATTATTTGGTCCTCCTGGTCTGATCGACAACGTCCAGGGCAAACTGCGCGGCTATACCTGGAATCTCGTGGATGGCTATCCTCTGACGATCGACGTTCGGGAATTTCACGAACACGAGATTCGCCGGGCAGTATTTCGAGCAAGTGACGGGTTTCGACCGTCCGAACGAGGCACCTCTCCCGCACCACACCGCGATGGTTCACTCTTCACCGTGCTGGAAGATCCGATGTTCACGGTCAAGGCCGCGGTCTTAAATCATCGGATTCCCTCCTTCGCTTACTCGCTGGAAGAGCAATTCCACATCAACGTCAACAAACAGAAATTGCATGAGGCAGGGCTACGGGTCGGCGCGTGGCTCAAAGACGTCAAGCAGCATGTCTGGCAAGGCAAGCCGGACGATTTCCGCTTCACTGTGGCACTCTATGACGAGCATCGGCGGGAAGACCGTGAATTTGTGCTGGGCGAGGTCAAGGAACGCTTTCTGACGATTTCACGCGGGCAGAAGATCGCTTATGTCGTCGATGCGCGGTACGACGAAGAGAATGAAGCCAAGATCCTCACCCTTGCCCAAGGCGCGGATGTCTTCTATTGCGAGTCGCCTTATCTGGATTGTGATGCAGAGAAAGCCTACGACCGATATCATTTGACGGCCAGGCAAGCCGGGTTCATGGCACGCCAGGCTCAAGTGCACGACCTCGTGGTGTTTCACTTTTCCCCGCGCTACACCGGCCAGGGCGAAGCGCTGGAGCGAGAAGCGATGGAAGCATTTCATGGGTCCGCGGCGCGAAGAATAATGAGCGCCAAGTTTGCGGACGGGCGCGAGTCGGTGAGCGCCCAGGTATCTCAAGTTGAGGAGGCTCCGTGAGCGATCTCAGTAAGTATGTGCTGTACTTTCTCTTAGGCGGTTCGATCGTGAGCTTTTCCACCTATCTTGGCTCACAGGGCAAATCGTTCCTGGCCGCCATGGCCAGCACCTTTCCCGCCATCACCGGCGTCACATTTATCCTGCTTTATATCAGCGGTGGAGGGACAACGACGGTCGACTACGCCAAGAACCTCTTGTGGTTTGTCCCACCCTGGACGGTCTACGTCGTCGCCATGATCATGGGCATCCCGCGTCTTGGCTTCTGGCCTGCGATGGTCGGATCGCTCGTTCTCTATATGGGATGTATCGGGCTCGTGAAGATGGTGCTGCGGTAGACCGATTTAATGCATTGCGCCGAACTGCCGCCGATTGATCTCTTCTAAAGTCGCCACCATCTGATCAAGAGCCGCCGTGACGGAATGGCTGGCGAGGTGGGAAGGACCGTCGGTCCCGGCCCAGATGTCCGGAGGATCAGCCATTTCGCATACATTTTTGCAGAACTGACCGATCGTCTGCTTCCAGCGGAGAGGTCCACCGTTTCTTTCACGCAGCTGAACGTGATCTTGTGAAAACGGTCGATCAAATTGGCCTGCACGCAGCTGCCACATCGCTTCCATCGCTTGCTACCGCTCCAGACCGATGTCCAGCCCGCTGGCTCGTTCATTCAGCGCCGCGCAGAGTCCACCGACGATGTAATCGACATGCATCTCTGGAAAGACACCCACGCAGGCCTGCATCAGCAAATATTTATGGAAGAGAAAGACTTCGGCGCCGATGCGAGCTTCATCGGCGGATGGATCATAGGATCGGGCGAGTTCACGGAGAGCCTTCGCCGAGGGCCCGCACAAGGCGGAGGCGAGAAGCGGCACAATACGACGGCCCAATCCCAGATACTCCTCATTGGTGAGCAGTGTCATGCAAACCGATTATTCGATCACAACCGCCGTACCGCTGGCGCTGACCATCAACATACTGCTGTTGGTGCCGATGGTTTCATAGTCGATGTCGATGCCGACGATCGCATTGGCGCCGAGATTCTTGGCCTGCTCGCGCATTTCCCCGAGGGCGATATCCTTGGCCTTCCGGAGTTCCTTTTCATAGGCCGCCGATCGGCCCCCGACGATATCCCGGATCGACGCGAAAAAATCCCGAAAAATATTCGCGCCCAGGATCGCATCCCCAGACACCAAGCCCAGATACTTGACCGTCTTCCTACCTTCGATATTGTTCGTCGTGGAAAGAATCATGCGTCCTCCTCGTTCAGTGCGCTCATCCTCTCATTCATCGAGAACAATCGCCAAGCCTTTTTGCTGAATCTTATTCCACGTTCCATCAAAGACATAGAGCGCCATGAGGGTCCCTTTTTTCTACAACCACTGGTTTCATTAATCGGCCTTGCATAGGATAGAACATATTTTTAGACTCCGTTCGCCCTTTGTCCATAGAAGCCTTACACAGTTCCTAAGTTCCTTGCCGTGCGTAACAATCCTCAAGTAATGCATATCATAAGCGACTGCGATTGCAATAAGCCAGAGCAGCTCGAGGCCGTCGGCGCTGCCTCCTAGGTCACAATTCGATGATTGACCATCGATCTGTAGCTGCCACCGTTCCGTGGCATCGCAGGGCATCCCGACGGTCGTCATCTTGTCAGAAGGGTCAATGCTGTATACAATGCAGCATTCGCCTGTGAGGGAGGAACCCATGGCTGTCAGATTGAACATCACGATGGATGAGGATATTTACACGAGACTCAAGCAGGAAGTACCACCGAAAAAGATCAGTGCGTTCATTTCCTCTGCGGTTCGTGCGAAGCTTCATCCAGACACCAAGACCCTCAATGCCGCCTATCGTGCTGCCCGGAAAGAGCGCTGGCGGAAAGAACTGGAGGATGACTGGCAGAACACAGAAGGCGAAGGATGGCCCAAGTGAGGAAGCTGCCCCGTCGAGGCGACGTCTATTGGGTGGCGTTGGGTCCGACGATCGGATCCGACATCAAGAAGACCAGGCCTGCAGTGATCGTGTCAAACAACTCTTGTAATATCTTCGGCTCTCGTGTGGTGGTACTGCCGCTGACCAGCAATGTCGATTCGGTGTATCCTGGTGAAGCTCTAGTTGTCGTCAACGGTAAGCCCGCTCGGGTGTTGGGCGACCAAATCCGATCATTGGACAAATCACGATTGCGATCAAGAATCGACACCTTGAGCCACGAAGAGCTGGCCGCCGTCGACGAAGCGATTCGCATCACCCTCGCCTTACAGCCTTAGGCTGTGAAAAAGCCTTCTTAGAGTCTTTCGCGTAGTAGCACCAAACGCTAACACGCTTGGTATGTGGCATAACCAGCCGCGCATCGCTTACCTAGTGGCAGTGTGAGATGCCATGGCAGCGGCCGGAGCCGGTGCTATGGCCGACCGGCCCCGATTCGCCTCACCCCAGGCCCTCTATTCGGCATTCCCGCCGCCGCGGGAGACCGGGAAACAGGCTCATGGACACCCGCTGCCTCGCCCGACCTGTCCATGAACAGGTCGGTTCTGGACCGGCTACCTGCCGCGCGGGCGGACTGAACGAGACGGAACCCCAGGTTGTTGTTCCGGTTGTCGGTGTTGTTCCTGTTCCGGTTCGACGCACGCAGGTTCTCCGGTTTATTGTTCCAGGAACCACCGCGGATCACGCGCTGGCCGTCTCTTGGCCCATTCCCCTTGTGAATACAGCCTGAGAGAAAATCGCTCGACGAAGGCTCTCGGTGTCAGCATGTTGCGCATGACCGATCCAACTTTGCGTCGAAGCCACGACCCTGGCCCACGCCAAACGCCCTGCACGATTCGCCTTCACCATCTGACGAAACCTCCGGGCAAACCGATGCCCGTTATCGCTCCGCAACCGCCGCCGCGCGGGATAGACGAGATACCCAAGGAGATTCAGTCCATCGACTACAGGTGTGACGTGCGCTTTGCGTGGGTGGAGCCGTAGTCTATCGGTAGCCAGCCGTTCACAGACTGCCGCGCGAATCTCGGCTAATCGATGTTTGTTAGAATCCAGCACCACCATGTCATCCACGTAGCGTAAGTAGGGTCTCACCTTCAACACCTGTTTGATGTAGTGATCGAAATCGTCCAAGTACAGATTGGCAAAAAACTGACTGGTCAGATTGCCGATTGGGATGCCGGTCCGCCGGTCACACGGCGTTAAGAGATCATCGCCTGGGAAGTACTGAGGCGTTGCGCTGCTCTGCGGCGAACTCTCGATGATACGGTCGAGTACGTTCAAGACCCCTGCCTCCTTGATCCGTCGGCGCAGTTTGTCCTTGAGCAACGCATGATCGATGGAGGGGAAATACTGTTGGATGTCCATCTTCAGCACATACCGGTAAGTCTGCGACCAGGCTTGGTAACGATCCACAGCGGCATGCACTCCTTTGCCCGTTCGGCACGCATAGCTGTCTGAAATGAACGTGCGATCCAGCTGCGGTTCAATCATCTGCATCACCGCATGGTGCACCACACGGTCGCGGAACGGCGCGGCCGCAATCACACGAGGTTTGCGTTCATAGATCGTGAACAGCCGATATTCGCCAGGCTGATACGTCCCGTCATGCAGGGCACGTTGCAGTGCACACAACTCATGTTCAAGATTCAGTCCAAACTCGGCCACGCCCGGTTTACTGCGCTTCCCACGCCGCGCCTTGCGGTAGGCGCGCAACAGATTCTGAAAACTGATGACCGAATCCCAGATACCGTCAATCCGCTTCATGGAGTTGGCTCCGCCATCGGTTGACTGCGCAGCCACCCACCGATCTGTCGACCGAGGTCATCGATCAGTCGCGCACCGTGCTCGTACTGCCGAGTGGCCATCACGTTCAGCTCATGGGCAAGCCGCCAGAGATGACGCACGACCTCGAGCTTCAGATTCGCATGCCGTAACGACGCGTCCTTATTCCGACTGTAGGCGGCCTCGACCAAGCGCTCCAGCACATCGATCAGTCCTGCTTCGATCCGCTCGCCCAGCGTGAAGCGGCGAACCCTCGGGAACTTGTCGAGCTGCGGGATCAACCACAACAGCAGCTCGTGACAGGACTGCACAGCCTGCGGAACCGTTGGAGACATTGCTCTACTCCATCATCTCGATAGGATGAGACTCGCCCGACGGAGTCGGATGCAAAGGGTAAAAGCACACAGTGCATAGGGTTAGGGCTCGAGGTCCTGAACGAGACGGAACCCCAGGAGGTAGAACCGGGTGACGGTGAAGAACCCGAACCGGAACGACGCACGCAGGCCCTCCGGAGCATTGGTCCAGGAACCACCGCGGACCACGCGCAATTGGCAATTCCCACCGTTCCTTTCTAGCCAGGCTGCTCCATCGGTTGGTGCCTGTTCGTAAGAGGCATGCCAGCAATCCTCCACCCATTCCCAGACATTGCCGCTCATGTCATACAGCCCACTCTCATTAGGTTTCCTTCCTTGATCAGGACCAACGAGTGCGGTGCGATTTCCCGAGTTTGTGGCGTACACTGCGTAGTCCTTCAATTCCTCCTCGTTAGAAGTCCCCGCCCAGAGATCGTTCTTGCCTTCACTGCGCGCCGCATATTCCCATTCCGATTCGGATGGCAATCGGTAGCGTTTGCCGGTCGCTTCGGATAACCAAGCGGCATAGGCCTTCGCCTCATCCCATGACACGTTGATGACCGGCCGCTTACCACGCCCCCATCCCTGATCTCCGGGAAACGACCGCCCCGTCGCGAGGGCAAAGCGATCGTATTCCTCGAACGTGACCTCAAATTTCCCCATTGCGAAGGGTTTCATGGTCACCTGATGCTGAGGTTTCTCAAATTGGTCACCCCGGCCTTGCACATCTCCCTGTTTGAAGGAGCCAGCCGCGATCTCTTGCATCACCGGTGGCACATGAATGCTTACAAACTTCGACTGCACTTTGAGCCGAGCCTGTTCGCCAGTATACCCCCAAAGCCAGACTGTCAGACCAACCGCCATGAGGACGCTCCCCGCAATGGCAGCGAGCGTTATGTGGCCCCGTGTCCTCTGGTTTCTGCTGGCCGTGATGAACTGACGCTCATCATGGGAGAAATACGCGTCCCTTTTCGTCAGCCAGTCCATAGCTTCGCGAAGCGGCAGTCCACGGAGGAGCAGATCCGTGCTCCGCTGGCCCTTCTCCCACTCCTTCCTCATGACATTCAGCCGCTGCTGCCAGACCAAAAACTGACGGTCGGCGTCCACCCAGTTCCTAAGATGGGACCAATGACGGACCAGCGCTTCGTGTGACACCTCGACGGTGTCATCCACACTGCCGGCGAGCCGCGAGGTCACCACCAGCCGTTCATCGGCCAAGGTTTTGACGAGACCCTGCGCGTCTGCTCCCAATTCCGTCGATGTGGCACGTCGTCTGGTATCGGCCTCGCCTTCCCCAGGCCGAACGAGGCGGAGGAAGATCTGTTGTACCCGTCGCTGATCATTTGGGCTCAAGCGAGTGAAGATCGAATCGGCCTTCGCCGCGATCGCTCCTTCGAGTTGACCCATCGCACGATAGGCCTCATGATGAAGTTCACCACCACGCCGCTGTTCCCACAGTTGCCGCAGCACGAATTCCAGCAAAGGTAAATGGCCTGGTTCGTTGCTCGCTTGTTCCAACATGAGGTCGACAAGCCCCGGTTCGAACGTCAACCCGACTTGTTTTGCCGGCTCCTCAATGGCCAGGCGTAGCTCCTCTCGCTTCATCGGACCGAGGTTTACCTGCGCACCCTGTACCCGGTCAGACAATGCACGATAGTCGGTGATGGCCCGACCAAAAAAATCACCCCGCAGGGTCAGAATCGCGCTCAGTTTGGTAGTCGCCGTCGCTTCGAGAATGTTGTCGATGAAGCAGCGTCTGGCCGCTTCGTCCCTGCAGAGGGTAAACAGTTCCTCCCACTGATCGGCGATGAGCAGCAGGCGATCCGTGCCTGGCTGCTTCGCGAGCACGCGGTCGACGATATCGCGGAGGGCAGTTTTCCTACCGAGCAGATCCTCAGCTAACTGGTTCGTTTCCCTCAACCGGGTGACTTCGCTCATGTCCGGTTCCAGGAACGGCATGAGCACCGCCGCCAAGGCATGGATGGGCCGATCTGTTGGAACGATGGTCGCGACCTCCCAGACGCGATCATGATTCCTCCGCAGTTCAGGCACCAGGCCAGCCCGCACGACCGAGGACTTTCCACTGCCCGACGCCCCAACGACCGCCACGAGGTTGTGCTGCTGCACCGCACTCACGAGCTGCCGGATAGCCGCTTCACGCCCAAAGAAAAATGGTGCATCTTCCTCACGGAAGTAGAGGAGGCCTCGGTAGGGACAGATGGCAGCGAGCGTTTCACGGACTGTCTCCTGGGCATCCGGCCCGGGGGGCTTGCTATGAATCGCGTTGACCAGGGTTTGCAGCAGCACCGGATCGTCGACATGAGCTCGGAAATCGACCCAGGTGTGTTGACTCAAAAATCCGAGCGGCGGTTCGGAACCAGGCAACAAGACAGGAATAACGGGAAAGGTCTGGCCACGGCGCTCTGCAGCGACCTGCCTCTCCAGCGCGAGATACTGTTCCCGCTGCTGCCACGGCCCCATCTCGCCCTGCCCAATACAGACGGCTACTGCTCGACAGCTCGCCAGTGTTGTCTCTAATGCCTTCGGCCAGGATTGCCCCGGTGTGAGGTACCACCGGTCGAGGAAGACGGTGAGCTGCTGCTCCCGCAAACGATTGGCCAGCGCCTCCACCTGTGCATGGTCGCGCCAGTGATAGCTGAGAAAGACATCAAAGCGATTGGGGACCTGATCAGCCATTCACGAGCTCTTCATCTGCAGGGGGGCCGAGAATCGAGGTCGATACGTAGGAGTGGATTCTACGCTTTCGTCCAACAAAGGCAAGAACCGAAACTGCCTCATTGGGACCAGATCGTTCTTCGCTTAATCCGTTCGCCCTGAGCCCGTCGAAGACGAGGGACTTCAGGTAGTTCCGTTCGTGGTTCGACAAGCTCACCCTGAACCTATTTCGGAGCACGGTGTCTAAACGATTCATAACGACCCTGTACCCTCATTGAACCAACCCCCACCAATTGCTACCATGGTCGGTCATCTTATATCTGGAAGATTGCCATGCCCAATCCTCTGCGTACTGATCTCTCGACCAGCCACCTCATCATTGAAGGCGCCAGGCAGAATAATCTCAAGAACGTCTCGCTGCAGATTCCCCACAATCAGGTCACAGCTATTACCGGTGTCTCCGGGTCCGGAAAATCCTCGCTCGCGTTCGACACGATTTTTGCCGAAGGCCAGTGGCGGTATATCGAATCCCTCTCGACTTATGCCCGGATGTTTCTCGACAAGGTGGCTCGGCCGGATGTGGATCGTCTGATTAATGTGCGGCCAGCCATTGCCATCGAACAAAAGAATCAGGTACGCACCGCTCGTTCGACAGTCGGGACGACGACCGAAATTGCCGATCTCCTGCGACTGCTCTTCGCCAAGATCGGCAAACCCACCTGCCCGGACTGCAAACAAGAAGCCCGCTCCTTTCAGCCGGACACCATAGCAGATGACTTCCTTAACCGATGCCCGGATGCACGAGCCATGGTACTGTTCCCCATTGCGACGCCATCACGTAAAGAAGCAGCTGCCGTCGTTCAATCACTGCTAACCCGCGGGTTTGCCAGGGTCAAAGCAGGCGAAGACATCATCGATTTGCACGATGCCGAATCTCCCTCGCTCCATAAGTTCTCCTCTCTTCACATCGTCCTCGATCGCCTGGTGATCCGTGAGGACAACCGCACTCGGCTTGTCGAAGCGATCGAAACGGCGCTTCGTGAAGGAGAGAGCCGCTGCTCGATCGACATCATCGGTCATGGGCAGCAGTCGTACAGTACGAAATTCCTCTGCCAACAGTGCGGCCGCACGTTCGAACCGCTGCGGCCGATTCTCTTTTCGTTTAACCATCCGCTCGGCGCCTGTCCCGAATGCAAAGGCTTCGGCAATGTGCTGCGGTATGATCCGGAACTGGTGATTCCCGACCCCACCAAGTCCCTCGCTCAAGGGGCCGTCGAACCCTGGAGCAAGCCCAGCTCCGCCTGGTGGCAAAAGCAGATGTTGACCGCGATGAAACGACACGGCGTTGATGTCGACGTTCCCTTTAGCTCGCTGCCAGCGGACAAGCAACGCCTGCTGTGGGAAGGCGACAAGAGCTTCGACGGGATCAACGATTTCTTCCAATACCTCGAAGGCAAACGCTACAAGCTCCATGTCCGCGTCTTTCTCAGCCGTTATCGGACACCTTTTGATTGCCCTGGTTGCCGTGGCAGCCGTTTGAAACCGGACGCATTGTTCGTCAAAATCGCCGAGCGTGATATTCATCAGGCGACGGAACAAACGGTCGAGGGTCTTGCGAGATGGGTAGATACTCTGCACTTACGTCAGTCCGAGCAGGAGATCGCCTCCGATATTCTGCGACAGCTCAAAGCAAAACTGGGCTTTCTGCAGCGCGTCGGCCTTGGCTATCTGACGCTCAATCGACAAACCAAGACCCTCTCCGGTGGCGAGGCTCAGCGGGTCGCGCTTGCGAATCAACTGGGCTCTCGACTGGTCGGCACATTGTATGTTCTTGACGAACCGACCATCGGCCTTCATGCCAGGGATACGGATCTCTTGGCCGGCATCCTCCATGATCTGGCCCACAGCGGTAATACGGTGATTGTCGTCGAGCACGACCGCCGCATGATCGAATCGGCTGATTACCTTGTCGAACTCGGCCCCCAGTCCGGCGAAAAGGGAGGCGAGATCGTCTGTGCGGCACCGACGCAGGAATTCATCAAGAATCGACGAGCGACCACCGCCCGGTACCTGCGTGGCGAAGACCACATTCCTCTGCCCACCAAACGACGATCCGGCAACGGCAAGATGCTGGTGATCGCCGGTGCGGCCGAGCATAATCTGAAAGACCTGTTCGTCCGCATCCCCCTCGGCATGCTCGTCTGTGTGACCGGCGTCTCCGGTTCAGGCAAGAGCACATTGGTCGAAGATACGCTCTACCGATCCGTCGCTCGGGTCTTCCGTATGGAATCCCTTCCCATGGGGCGGTTCAAGGCGATCAAAGGCATCGAGCACCTCAGCGGTGTTCGCCTGATCGATCAACAGCCGATCGGACGCACCCCTCGATCCAACCCGATTACATACCTGAAAGCGTTCGATGACATCCGTCAGCTCTTTGCGTCGGACCGCGACGCGCTCCGGCAGGGATTCACCCCCGGCCACTTTTCGTTCAATGCCGCCGGTGGTCGCTGCGAACGCTGCGAAGGCAGCGGCGTTGAGAAGCTGGAGATGTACTTCTTCGAAGATATCTATGCGCCCTGCGAGGTCTGCGAAGGCCGGCGGTTCAAACCGGAGATTTTGAAGATTCGCTACCGTGGGAAGAATGTCTCCGAAGTCCTCAGCATGACGGTAGAGGAAGCCTTCTCCTTTTTCACTGGGACACCGAGACTCCAAGACCGGTTGCATCTCCTGACCTCCATCGGCCTCGGTTATTTACGTCTCGGCCAGTCAGCCACGACACTCTCCGGCGGCGAAGCCCAGCGATTGAAAATCGCCGCCGAGCTGAAGGACTCCAGCGCGAAAGACATGCTCTACATCATGGATGAGCCCACCACGGGCCTGCACTTTGACGACATCAAGAAACTCCTTGCCGTCCTTCACAAACTTGTGAACGCCGGCAACACGCTGGTCGTCGTGGAGCACAACCTGGATGTCATCAAATCCGCCGACTGGATCATCGACCTCGGCCCCGAAGGCGGTGCAGCCGGCGGACAGATCATCGCCGAAGGCCGGCCGGAGCAGGTGGCGAAAGTGGCTGCGTCCCATACGGGGCGGTTCTTGGCAGATACGCTCAAACCAATTTCCTTGAACCATGGTTCCTGACGTCTTTGTTTCACGGAGCTCTGGTTCGCCAATAGGTTAATATGAAATCCGACTGCTCTATCTGATCCTCAAATCGGCATGACTCTACTGACTAACTTCCATCGCATCTATGGCTTCAGCCGTAAAGCCGAACAAGTTTGCCGTGCGGTATGCACGGCTCATTTCTTCCACATCATGTAGAAACCACCTTGTCAGCCATTCTTGATACGTCGATGCGCTCACCCGCGCGTCAATTCCGTGACGCAGATGCTGAACCATAAGATGCGCCGCCATCATTCCCGACATGATGGCCCGCAGAACACCGTGCGATGATGATGGGTCAAGTACCGCCGCAGCATCGCCGGCGAGGAAATAGCCAGGGCCGGCGACCGTTTTCGCCATACGCCATGTAACATCTGCGCTGCGAGACGGTTCTGTTTCAAGACCTCGAAGACACTGTGGAATCCATGTGCGATGAGGTCGTTCATGCGTTTCGGTCACGCGAGTCCACTGAAAGCGATGCGGCTCCACCTCGGCTATCCATGTCCATCCATGCTGGTCTGCACAAATCGACGGCGTGGGATCGTCGAAACGACCGTTGGCATAGCCAAAGCGTGCGACCAACTGAGGTGAATATCTGAGGATCGGAATGTGAAGCTGCCGTGCGAGTGTATGGGCACCGCCGCTACAGTCGATCACGTAGGTGGCCGGCACTGGTCCTTCGGACGTCATCACCCCGGCAACCGCATCGGAGTTATTGAACAATACCCCTGACACTTTGCCCGAAAGCACTGTCGCCCCGCGTGAGCGGGCGTTTTCGAGCAGCCGACGGTCGAAGTCCGCGCGAATCACCTGATAGCCTCGCCAGGGTCCGTTCGGATCCGCGCCATACGGCACGAACTGCACCGCGTCGCCCCATCCGGACCATACCCCTGTCTGCCTGACAGAAACTGCCTCATGCAAATGGTCAGCAACTCCTAGTCTGTCGAGCAGCGGTTCAATACCTGGATGTAACGTTTCTCCCGGGCGATACCGAGGAAACGGTTGGCACTCAACGATGGTGACGGGAATTTGCGCATCCACGAGCGTGAGCGCCGCGGCGGCTCCTGATGGGCCGCCGCCTATAATGACGACATGCATCACACGCGCGACCAGACGGTTTGGTTCGCCCGCTTACGCAGGGCTGTATCGGTCCGCGGACCGATCAAAAATATTTGCCGATCTTGGAGCGGGAGCAGGCTACGGCGAAAGTCGTTCGGATGCGGTTGCTCCGTCTCCTCGCCTCCTAAGATCATGTCGATGCGATAGACCTCTCCGCTCAACACCGTCGACGTATCCAATTGAGCGCGCTGCAAATCCGGATCACCCGCGTTGACTTTGCGGAAAGAGACCACAAAGCGCAGGTTCCGATCGTCGCCCACAATGTTGTAGCATTTCGCGATCGCCTGCATCCGCAGACGATACTCTTCACTCGAGACTTGGGTCGTGAGTCGCGGCGTGAAGCGTCCTTCCAGGGCGTTTTTCACATAGTCGACATGTAAGAACTTCTCGCAATCGAGAAACTCGACGCCGCCGAACGTACTGATCTTGGGGCCGACGACGCCATCCCAAGGAAGTGCGCCCACTTGCCCGATCTCCTCATCGGTCAGCGGTGCCACCGTCGCCCGCAGACCTGGATTACCCGTATTCGGCGACATCGATCTGGATGCATCCGGCGCCACGGCGGGCCAAAATGTACTGAGTGCGGCGCATAACTTGGCATCCTCGGGGAACGGACTCCCCAATCCATAGGCAGCCAAGTGTTGCACTTGTGTGCCGGATACCCGGGTGCGATCGGTGCTGACATCCCATCCCGGCGCGAAGACCCCGGCACAATCATCCGGCAGACACGAATGCCGATCGGCATCCAATGACTGAGGGACCGTCACTCCGGTCGGTGCCGGACCGAAGAGCGGCACCACGGCAGAGATGGTTTTCTCTGCGATGTCAAAACGGTTCCCAGGCATCTGAAGATTCGCGGGAAGCCGCGTGTCGCATAATGGGACCGGCGGCACGCCCCAGAACTCGTCCGGTACTCGTTCGAATAATTCCCGCTGACCGGCGGCGGTGAAGAAATCAGGCGCCCCCACCAGCGAATAACAAGGAACCACCGCGGCAGCCACTTCCGGCTTTCCAGCCAGAGCCGGAACGCTCGCGCTGATCTGACCATCCCCCGTAAAATCTACGTAGTGGAGCGCCCGATAATTTCCGGTGGATACGGTGTCGTTCACATCGGGCCTCGTGGGATCGTTATTCAGATCGATCAACGCACCGTTGCGCACCTGCGTTCGGGCATGCACATAGGCCGGTGCGGGACGTATTTCTGATCCATCGGCACCCTGCGCAGCTCCCGGCTCCAGCGCGGCAAACGCCTTCTGTCCAGGGGGAACCCTGTAGGTCAGTAATCGTCCATTCACCGTAGCCGGCTCCACAAGCCGGGGGTGGGGCACTGGCATGACGATTCCCGCGCCCAACGAGGCATCGGTGGACAGTTCCGCAATTCCCGTAGAAAATTGAAACGGCGCGGTGGTGGGGACTCTCGTCAATCGTAAGGTAATGGCACGAGTCCGTCGGATCTTGTCGTTATAATGGAAAGCGGACAGCTCAACTTGCAGATCGAGGCCCGAGATGCATTCCGTGCCGTTGAAGAGTTTATGAATCGGCACCCAAAAATCACGGGTGTTATCGCCGGACCTGGGACGCATGACCGTGATGTCGCTCCCTTTCTTCTGAACGGCGAGAAAAGCCGCGACCCGTGCCGGACACACACGGAAGGCAAACGGATCATCGTCGACTTGTGCCTGAAATCCACGATTCTTCGCATCGTACCTCGCCGGTCTGGTGCCCACACGTGAAATGCCGGTCCGTGAGAACACCATGTCGGCTTGTCGGCGAGTACAGGTATCGCGCGCCGGCCGATACTCGTATGCAAACAACACCACAGAAAGACGCTGTGATCCGGTCAGCCCGGCCTTGATCTTCAAATTCCCCAGCGTCGGCGGTTGAACACCGAACACATAATTTTCTACCGTCTCGATTTCCTTGAGCGTCGGAAACCCGCTGAGACCAGCCGTCACATTCGGCGATGCCACTGCGTGGTACAACAGACTATTCGCCGGCGATCCTGCTGTAATCGCTTTGGTCCCGGACAGTGCGAAGTCCGTAAAGCCCGTGACAGTCCGGTCAATCGTCGTGAGCGTTTTCGTAAGTTCCGTCTTTAGTGCAGCGGTGGTGGGCTTCAGCATATCGAGCTGGCCCGCAGTGACGTTCAGCAGCAAGTCTCGCCAGCCTAACGGAGCCAGCCGATCGCACACAGCTTTCACCTCGTCAATCAACGCCATATGGCATCCTTTCGCAGCGGATTCAAATGCACGAGGCGCGGCGAGCTGAAGATCCGCTGCCTCAAGCCAAAAGGCCCGGCCGGAAAACGCTGGCCGGACCCTTTGACATCATACGCTAGTCGTCACCTTCCAGTGTATTGACATCCTCGGACGCTATTTCGTTACCGCCCGATAAGTTCAGCGCGTAGTTGACCAGATCGCTCGCCGTAAAACGCCCGTTCTTGCCCAGCGTGGGCTTCCACTCGGGATCCTGCCAGAGATAGGACGCCTGGTCGGCGAGTAAACACGCAATGATCGTTCGTGCGACAATCGCCGCCCCTGCACCTGCCAGGCGTCGGCCGTTTGCCCTCACTTCGCCTTCGCGTAAGTTGTAGAACCACAGCGGCGCCGGCCCTGATCCGACCTTCGCCCCGTTTGTTTTCCAGATTTCATCTTCAGTGAGCCGATTCTTGATGCACAGCCGACGAGCGACGTGTTGTCCGCTCGGAAGACGTACGTCGATACCTCGCTGGAGGTTCCGCGTCGCCAGGGAGCGATTCTTATCCGGCGTTCCCGGCGGCACGACCCCGTCCGGCAGCCGAAGCATCACGCGGGACAGCTTGGTATCGATCAGTTTGCTGGGTTGCGCGGTCGGGCCGAAAAAGCTGTTCCACTCGATCCTGAGTTCTGGCGGGATCGGACGGAACCCACGCAGATCACCCACTGAGTTTGGAATCGACGGATCGTCTGGAAATAGCGCCGCGGCTCGAATGCCACCGGTCCGTCCAAGCAAATAGCCCGGACGCGTCTGGCTGTGACCGAACCGATAGGCGGCGACGCTGAACTCGACCGGCATGAAGGCATGGCCGTGAAATTCAAACGGTGGATCTTCGACAGTTTTAGCCACCAGCTTGCTCCCGCAGATGCGCGTCAGGAATTCGTTCACGACGAGCCACTGGTAATGCCACCGGACGAGCCTCTGCGCCGCCTCAAACCGGTCGCGCCCGATCGGCATGTTGGCGAATTCCTTTTCGAATACTTGGTTGTGAAACTTGAGCCAGATCAGATGCAACTGCGCGATGATCGAATTCTCGTCGTTCCGCGGGTCGCCGATCAGCGCTGTGCCCTGTGAGTTGCGTGGCAAATCGTTCCCATCCGGCGAAAGCAGCAGACGGAATGGTTTGTCCCGATCGTACAGATGCGGCTGAACCGCCGGACCTAAACCATACACAGAATCGAGCTCCAGTGCGGGAGTACGGAAATTGGTCGTCGCAGTGACATCGACCTGCTGTTCGAGCTGAGAAGTCGTATCGAGCGTCAGGTCATGGTCGATGAACTGCCCCAGAAAGGTGTATCCGGCCTTGATACGTGGGTTGTTCTGGCTGGTATCCGTAGGTGGCGGATTACCGCCGTCCATCGCGCCGTTGACTTTCCCCAGCTCGGCAGGACCCGGATTGAACTCTTTCAGCGATCGAAGCTCCGGAAACATGCGACCGAAGCGGCCAGACTGGCTGAACCGTCCGTGGGGGACGTCAAGCCCCCGGTTATCAAATCCATGCATTGGCAACCTCCCTCTTTGTAATGGTGTATTGGACACATAAACGCCCTCGTTGGGCCCTTCGAACGATCTCCTTCCTTCCGGTCCGTGCGCACCAAACAGTCCGACTATCTGGTCGCTTGAACCGACACAGCTGTTCGCGGCTCAACTTTCGTTGTGGCTACACGTTGATCCAACAGCAAGTGAGATGCCAGTGAGATAACAAGAATCATCACACAGAGGTGAGAGCAGTCGTCTCTCTTTCTTTTCAGTACCATAGGGTTGTGAGAAGTCTTCTCTCATCACGATGGCCATTTCGCAAATCATTCGGGGATGTATCGAATGAGATTCAGGTGGTGTATCAATTCTGATAATTTACGCGAACAGTTCATCCGCTTTCGAAATCTCGATCAAGCAGATGACGGTTTTATGTCAAGTACATTTACTAGCGTTGATCCGTGAATCTACGTGAGGTTGATACAGGCGTAGTAGAGGCTTCTGGCTGGAAGATCAACTGGGTAAGTGACGGATCGTAATTCGTTCAGCTCAACAGGCAGAACCAATTATGCGAGATTGGACGATTGTACAGTCGCGAGTCACTACCGGCGGTGTGCTATTCGTCTGACTTGTCAGCGTTCTTTCCGGGCTGCTCACCGGCCAGCTTCTTGTGCAAATATTTTTTACTCAATGCCGTGACGGCGAAGGCAAGCCCGATGGCGATCGGGACGAAGACGGCTGAGGCCAGGTTCGCATTGCTGAGCCAGCCGAGTTCAGAGAGTCCCTTGAAGACATACCCGGCCAAACCGGCCAGGTAGTACGCGATCACGATCACCGACAAGCCTTCGACCGTATGTTGTAGCAATACTTGGCTTTTAGTCGTTTTGTCCACGCTCTGCAGCAGCGTCAGGTTTTGCGCTTCCACGATCAAGTCCACACGGGTGCGAATGATGGAAATGATGCCCTCGAACCCGTTTCGTAACGTGTCGATCCGCTTCAAGAGTTGTTGATACCCTTCTGCCACGCCTGTAATGCCGCTGAGCACATAATCGGAGATCGGCCGGTAAGATTCCATCTGCTGCTCAGCGAGTGATCCCAGCGTGGTATGCACAATCTTGTCGTAGGGCAGCGAGGCGGACAGCTCGAAATGGAGTTTGCCGGCCATGCGGTTGGTCTTCAACAGATCTTGCGTGAGGGTATTGAGCCAGCGTTGTAACGTTTGGGAGTCGGCGTGGGCGATATGACTCGTGATGATTTCCCGCTGTTTCAAATGGACCTGTTCGAATTTATAGACCTGATCGATGGCAGCCGAGAACAGCGGCTTTTGCATGAGCAGTAAATGGTAGTAGGTCTCGATCCGCACGATCGCATCCACGATATCTTTTAGCCGTGAGGCATCACTGTGAGCCGGCCCGACGCTGATCCAATACCGCTCTCGTCCCTGCTCGTCCGGCGTAAAACTCGTGACCACGCGTGACTGCTCATGAAAGACACGGCTGCCATACACCACGGGCCCGGGCAGGTGCCCCCGCAATTCCTCGCGCGACGGCAAAGCGTCTGGCATCAGTAGAATATCCAAGCGGCACACCACCGAGCCGAGTGGTTCCAAGGAAAAGGTGCACTCCGGAAAGGTCAGCGGTCCAAACGCTACCTTACGACCAACATCTGAGGGGACGTGCCAGAATTGGTAGTTGTAGTACTCCGTATGCGCCTGCCAGAGGAGGATGAGCCGATCGCCGTTATCCGCCTCCTTCACGCCATAGCCGAAATTCTCCCGGAGCTCGGTGGTTTCGGCGGAAACCTTGAAGCGCCCCAGCAACGACTGGAACTCCACTCGACTCGCGGGACGCTGCGTCGGCGGGTCGGACATGCGAAACGCTTGGTAATGCACATGGGCCGGTGCGCGCAGCCACCCAGCAATCGGCTGATGCGGACGTTCATGCAATTTTTTCAGGAAGGTTTCGGTCTCTGCCCCCAGCATGTCCGGCTGACTCATGTAGTTTCGCCCCTCGCTCAGCATGAAGCATGACCCTACCACCCCACGCGGCACGCTTCAATGATGATGTGCTAAATGCAGGCAGAACGGCCACGGGCGTTCAATTGCAGGACGGATCAAACGGCATGTCGGCGTATGGTTGATAGGCTTCACCCAGCGTGCGGAGAAGATCTCCCCAGACACGCGTCGGATCTTTCTCAAACACCGCTTGCGGGTCCGCCGGCAACGTGATCCACGAGCCGGTTTTCATCTCATTTTCCAGCTGGCCGGGCCCCCATCCCGAATATCCCAGATAAGCGCGGAAGGATTCTTTCGTCCCTGCGCCGGTGAGAATGCGTTCGACCATGCCGAGATCTCCACCAAGACAGACACCGTCGAACACGTGGTGCGCGTTGTCCGGAAACTGATCGCCCCGATAGAGCAGCATCACCTGATTCGTCTGCACGGGACCGCCGGCGTAGAGCACATGGCCTGATCCCTCGAGCACCGGAATCTGAGGCAACGCTTCAGAAATAGACATGGCGGTCGGACGATTCACAATGACGCCGAGCGCTCCTTCCGGTCCATGCTCACACAGGAGCACGACGGTCTGGCGAAAGTTCGGGTCACGCAGGATGGGAGCGGCGATGAGAAAAACGCCTTTACGGAGTTCGGTATTCATGGATGAAATCCTACCCTGCTCACGCAACTTGCGCAAGCACTGCACTCTCCTCAGCAGACATGGTCTTGTTGGTTATATCCTGTACAGCGACGGGCGCCTGTCGCGAAGCAGATCGTTATAGGGGTTCAAACTTTTGTTACGGGCTTGCGCCGGCTCAATCTCAACGACGGCCAGCTCTTCTTGGTCGCGAGAGGCCCGATGTTGAATGACTCCCTTGGGGGTCACCACTTCGCTCTGGCCGATGTAGGTCAGCCGCTCCTTTCCACCTCGCGCTTCGCTGCCGATCCGATTACACGTCACCGCAAACACCCGATTTTCGAGACAGCGGACCGGCATGGAATCCGGACAGTTCGGCAAAACCAGGTTGGAGGGGTGGCAAATGATGTCGGCTCCCTGCACCGCCAAGGTCCGCGCCGCCTCCGGATAGTACCAATCGAAACAAATCATCACCCCGATCTTGGCGCGCCCGATGTCCCACACCGAAAATCCAGAGTCACCCGGAGCGAAGAACTGCGTCTCTTCGTAAAAGAGATGGGTCTTGCGATAACACCCGAGAAAACCGGATGGCCCCACAATCACAGCGGAATTGTAACAACGAGCCCCGGATCGTTCAGGGAGTCCCGCCACAAGATGCATCTTGCGGCGCTTCGCGATGTCGACGAGACGACGTACTGTCGGCCCATCGGGAACCGGCTCGGCTAGTCGCTGCGCTTCTTCCTCGGAGAGAAACTGATAACCGGACGCGAACAACTCCGGAAGCACGACGAGATCAGCTTCCGTCTGTTCAAGCTTAGCTGTGACGACATCGAGATTCTTCTCGACTTCACCGAACTGTGGGTCGAATTGGTAGAATCCGACTCGCACGGACACCCCGTTCATATAAAAGCGGGCAGGAACTCTGTCCCTGCCCGCTTCAACAACACCCTATATCCAGCAGCCCTTCGCTGCTCGTTGGTTACTTCACTTCCGCCAGATGCGTGGCCGCCCCATCGGCATGTTCGGTACAGGCGTCGGCATGTCCGGCCTTCCCGTGTTTCACCGCTTCCGTTAAGTGTTTCACTCCTTCATCCAAATGGGGATTCTTCACTCCGGCAGCCGTCGCATGCTTGAGCGCCTCGCTCGCATGCTCAACACAAGCATCCGCATGCCCTTCCTTGCCATGCGACGCAGCCCCTTTCGCGTGCTCGACCGCTTCAGCCACATGCTTGTTGGCGGCGAGCGCCACTCCGCTCAACAGCGGCATACCAACGAGCGCCCCAATTGCAGCCATTATCACAGTACTTCGACGCATCTTGGTCGTCATCGTTGCCTCCTCCATGGTTGAAATTCGCTGCCCAACGAAAACACATTACTCGTGAAATCACCTTTACACAGCGCTTCTGAGCCTGTCAAGAAGGTTTGCCGGCAGCATCGAACCCAAGAATTTTCTGGAGCGCATGAAGATCTTTCTCGGCTGGACAGGCAAAGTCTCGACTCCATTCCCACCAGGACCCCGGGTAATTGCTGATCTTCGGATACCCGACGACCTTAAGGATAAAATACAGCCATGCCGAGCGTACACCTCCGGTACAGTAGCAAATAACGTCCTGTTCGCGCTGAACTCCCTTTGCCTCCAACATCTCCGTGATCACGGACAGATCCTTGATCGTCGCGTCCTTGTTCAAGAATCCATTCCAGGGCACATGGATGGCCGAAGGAATGTGCCCTGGTCGTGGAATGCCGGATATTTCTTTCCCGAGATATTCTTCGACGCTTCGAGCGTCCAGAATAGCCGTTTGAGGATGCGGGCCCCCGACGATGGCCTTGAGGTCATCCTTGAACGCGATCAAGGCCTTCACCGGTTGCGCTTTGAAACTTCCGATCGGAGGATTTACACGTCCATGCTCGAACGGCCGCTTCTCGGCGGTCCACTTCACCCACCCACCGTCCAAAATACGCAGGCGCTTGTGGCCCAGATATTCCAACATCCAAAACATTCGCCCTTCATCGCCCCAATTGTCGAATGGATTGGAGTAGATGACGACGTCACTATCTTGAGTCATCCCGAGTCGACTCAGGGTACGTTCAATCTGGCCGAGATCAGGATTGAGCAATCCCTTCGCCACGGCATGGGGATCACTATACTCATGCCACGTCGAATGCACGGCACCTGGGATGTGGCCGCCAAATTCGTATGCCGCCTTACCGCGGACATCGATGACGACAAGATCAGGACGGTTTAATTGCTGCTGAAGCGTCTCAGTATCGATCAACAACGGATGTTTCACGATGTCTTTGTCTCCCCGTCGTCCAACGACTCAACCGCGAACCGTGGCCTTGCAACTGTGCGCATCCTGCCGGCCGCCTACGGGCGACAACAGGGAACTCTCATGCTCCAATGTGACCTTGAGATCACCGGACAGCGGGAATTCTCGCTCATACACGACGAAGCGATAGGGATCATTCCCTGTCAGGCCGTACTTTGTCCGCAACATCTCATGTTGCGCATCAGTCAGGATATGGTAGCGTACCCGCGTTGTCAGCTTCAGCCCTTCTACCTTCTCAGGCAACCGATAGGAAAACTGGTATGCCCGACTGGCCAGCGGCAACAATCGATTATCATACAACTCCACGATAGCCGGCTGCCACAGAATCCATCGTCCCATTGTCGAACGCTGTTGATCCAACACCGCCCCCTGCCGATCTTGCACGGCGAACTCCACCGTAAAAAATCGGTCGGGGTCTCCCGTCGGAATCTTATGCCCGGCGCCGGCATTGATCAGAGTAAGTGTAAACTCGACACGATCGCCGGGCTTCGGAGCCGTGGTGTCCGCTTTCACTTCAACCGCCACCGCTCGCTTGACCATCTCGGGGTCATGTCCGCCACGCCAGAGATGTTGGCGGCCCTTGCGGATCGGTCCCCCTACAGCCATCGACCTCTCGATCTCCGGCATGTGGCAACTCTGACAGATGTACCCACGCTCCTGCCACTGCTTTCCCTCATATTCCACGTAGGTCCCGCACGGCCCCACGTTGTAGAACTGTGCCGGGCCGGACACCACATTGTGGCAGCGGTAGCAGACCTGCGCCGTCCTAAAATTGGGGTCGTACTTGGTGGGATGCGGAGCCACGGAATCTTCGAACGGGCCGTATATCACACCGTCGCGTACATGACAGGCTGCACAGGTGACCGACTCTTTTTGATACTCGGCATCGTAATGCGGATTTGGCTCTTGGATCGCCTTCTCGACCCGTCCACGAGGAATCTCTTTCACCAGCGTAGGCTGCTGATTTTCCAACGGCGTATGGCAGTTCAGGCAAACCCAGATGTTCTTATCTTTTTTCCAGTAGGCTTGAAAGAACGGATCTTCATACGCATGGGCATGAATGCTCGTCTTCCATTCCTCGTAAATTTCCCGATGACATTGGCCACAAGATTCGGCCTTGAGACTTGCCAGCCCTTCGGGGACCTTCTGAAACGGAATGGCGTGGGCGTAGTCGGAACGGAGCCCGAAAATCACGACCGGCTTGATCTCGGTGTAATACAGGTAGACCGCCGCTGCGGCTACGATAGTGCCAAGAGCGATCTTCAGTCCGCGTGTCATGCGTTCAGAAGCGCAACGATGTGTGCATGGACCGATGCAGACAGCGCCGCCAGGTTGTACCCCCCTTCGAGCGAGGACAGAATACGGCCCTTTGCGTGACGCTTGGCGATTCCCGCCACAATCTCGGTCAACTCCGCATAACCGGCCTCGGTCAATCCCATGCCGGCCAACGGATCGTCCTTGTGTGCATCAAATCCTGCGGAGATTATGACGAATTCCGGCTTGAACGCATCGGCGGCAGGCACTAACGTTTTCTGAAAGACGGCGCGATACTCGTCGTCTCCCTCACCAGCCTCCATCGGCACATTGATCGTGAATCCCTCGCCGGCTCCCATCCCCCGCTCGGTGGCTCGCCCGGTGCCGGGATAATGGGGGTGCTGATGTGTGCTGAAGAACAGAATGGAAGGATCATGCTCAAAGCTATGCTGCGTCCCGTTTCCATGATGGACGTCCCAATCGACAATCAGCACCCTGGCGAGTCCGTACTTCTTTTGTACATAACGCGCCGCGATGGCCACGTTGTTGAAGAGACAGAACCCCATCGCTCGTCCGGCTTCGGCGTGGTGACCCGGCGGTCGGACGGCGCAGAATACGTGAGCAACGTGACGAGCCATTATCGCATCGACCGCAGCCAATGCTCCTCCCGCAGCCAAATACGCAGCATTCAGCGAACCAGGCGACATCGACGTGTCGGGATCCAAAGACAGGCGACCAGTGGTAGGAGCCTCTCGATTAAGCGCAGCAACATAGCCGGCTGTATGGACCTGTGTAATCCATTCATCTTCGGCTCTTCGCGGGTCGACCCTCACCAAGCGAGCCAACGTCTCTGTGTGTTCCAACCCCTGTATGATCGCACGCAGCCGATTGGGCGACTCCGGATGTCCCGGTCCCATGTCATGCTCAAGGTAAGCCGGATGATAGACGAGACCGGTTTTTCCCATATGATTACCGTGGAGCCTGAAACGCCCTTTGGAAGAGCAGGTGCAAACATCGTATGGCGTAGAGCACGAGAAGGAGCAAACCAGCAGAGCTCACTCCATGCCGTGCCACAAGCTATACGGTTCTTGTTCAGATTATCATGCAGAAAACGCCATAGACAATGTACAGGATCGCGTGATACGGTCAATGCCGGTTGCGATTCAAAAAGATCTATGCCCAACCCTCGAATTGAACCGCTCAAGAAACTTCTGGCCATGGACCCGAACGATGATGTGGCCTGGTTCGGCTTGGGGAAAGCCTATATGGACGATGGGAATTTTGAAGAAGCGGCCAAATCCTTACGCCGGTGCGTAACCGTCAAACCAACCTATTCAGCCGCCTACCTCGCGCTTGCCCAATCGCTCCAGAAACTTGGGCGCCTAGATGAGTGCCGAACCGTCTGTGCCACCGGAATCGACGTTTCCACGAAGAACGGCGATGCCATGGTGACGAAAAATCTCGAGGCATTGAACCTTTCGCTGCCGACGTGAACTCCCGTTCCCCATTCACGTCTCCCTTTCGCCTTCCCAACTGGGCGATCAGTGTTGCACGTCGTCAGCACACCCCCATCATGACGATTCCCGATCGTATGAAGTTCGTCATCCAACTTGCCCTGACCAATGTTACCGCTCGGACCGGTGGACCCTTCGGCGCTGCGGTCTTTGAAACCAGGACAGGACGACTCATCGCCGTCGGCGTCAACGTCGTCGAGCCCACCAACTGTTCGCTCGCCCACGCCGAAATGGTGGCGCTCGCCGATGCCCACCGCGTCTTGGCGCATTTCGACCTTGGCGCGGACGGCATGCCGAAACTCGAACTGGTCACGAGCTGTGAACCCTGCGCCATGTGTTATGGTGCGATCATTTGGTCCGGTGTTCGCAAAGTCGTTTGCAGCGCGCGAGCGTCCGATGCAACGGCCATCGGGTTCGACGAAGCTCCGAAACCCAAAAACTGGGTAGCGACGCTGAACCGTCGAGGGATCTCTGTCGTTCAGGACCTTTGTCGGAGCGACGCCGTGGCCGTTTTTCGACAGTATCAACAATCCGGAGGCGGCATCTACAACCCTCGCAAGGATCTCCGGTGACCTTCGTGGTGGAGCTACAGAGTCTGGCGGAGCAAGATATCGTGAAACTCTGAAAGCGGCGCAGAAGCATGAGGATTCTGAATCAGCATGCGCACGCGAGGGAGAGTGGGCTGATGTTTGGCACGTTCAACCGACTCCACATTAGTGAGTCGCAACGCCGCTCGGGAGGGAAGCGGCTCGACGTCCCACAGGGAGATCAACACGGCACTGAGATGCGGTAGTTTCGTCAGATCCACGGTCACCGAACCAGCCAGCGCCTTCAGGTCCATTCGAATCTTCTCCCGATGACCTTGTCGTCTTCCCAGCAGATCCGCCCGCGGAATTGAAATACTCAAGATGACCGGATCGCAATAGTCGGCAAGCTGCTTGGCCTTTTGTCTGATGCGCGCCAGGATCCGATGAGCTAAAACGACGCCACGATCCATTTCCTTCTCCGACTCCTCGTCCCTCATGATCGTACGAAGAGGAAGCCGTCGTCGTTCAGTCGACCCGACCATTGCCGTCACCTCCACAAAGAACCGATCCGATCCCTGGCGACATTCCAGATCGGCCGTTCTGGCTTGCGACTCGGGGAGGAATGTGACCCGGAGTCCGACGCGAATCAGTTGTGTGGCCAACTCCAGTTCCGCCAGTGCCGATTCCTGCACACCGAGATCATGATGGGCCAGGCGATGAAGAAGCCGTCCAAGACGAAGATGACTGGCGTGATCGACACAATGCCGACATAGGAAAGTCCAGTGGTCATGGAGATGGCGAGGAAGTCCCTGTTGGGAATGACGTTTCCAAACGACTGCAGGAGCACCAGAGGAGTCGTGCCAGCGGGAATGCCATTTCGTTGTGCGCCGTGGCCGCCAGCGTGCCATCACTTTTTCCTTCAGGCTCGTGAAACATCGCTTCACGAGAAACCACCGTCGTTTACGGAACCGGCTCGGCGCCTTCGTCGCCATCTTGCAACTCGCCCGAGCCTTCCGGTGGTCGAGCCATCCATTCGTCGTACACTTCATCCAACCACCGACCCGCACAGCCCAGGACTTCTCGCACCAACGGCTCCGGCTGTCCCGTTCGTTTGATCGTCCACTGTGAAACATATTCGAGGAGTGCTTCCCGCTCGAATGACCTGGTCGAATGCGCGGCCAGAGCCGACAGCTCTCCGAGCCCTGTGTGAAGGATGTCCGACACCGTGTCCCGCGCATACGATGTGCTTGCGGTCACATATTGGACGACGCGATGGAGCTCTTGATCGTTCATCGCTCACCACGCTCAGAAGATTCTGGCATCCCGATGGTCGACTGTCAACGCAGTCCGTCCCTTTCCAGAATGGACATTTCTCCAATGACGACGGAGCCCTAGTGATAAGATAATGTCTGTTCGTCGAAATGAACATCAATCAAAGGAGACGGGCATGGCCGTAAAGCCGACGGTGCGACGCAAGATTTCTCGTTCCTTGACCTCAGATCGATGGGACCTCTCTCACCTTGTCGAAAATCCTCAGAAGGATTTTGAGCGGTATCTCGCGACCCTTGAAGCACAGGTCGCCCAAATCGAGTCCGCTCGTCTAAGGCTTCAACCCACGATGGCGTCTCATGAGTTCCAATCCATCCTAAAGCTCACCGAATCGATCGCGGAGGGTTCGGCCCGACTTGGTGCGTTCGCGTACCTGTGGTTTTCCGAAAACACCAAAAACGCGACGTCGCGATCATACAAGTCGAAGGTGGAAGAGCGGCTCACTGAACTACACAATCGCCTATTGTTTGTTGACCTCTGGTGGCAAGGCGTGGACGATCACCATGCTGCAAGACTGATGGCCGATGCCGGCGATCTCCGTTATCACTTAGAAACGATCAGACGCTACAAACCCCATACGCTGTCCGAACCTGAAGAGAAAATCCTCCATGTGAAGAATGTGACCGGACGCAACGCCGTCAACACGTTCTATGACATCGTGACCAATGGATTGACGTTTACGATGAAAGTGGACGGCAAGGTTCGCACGATGAACCGTGAACAACTCATGAGCTATGTGCGGAGCCCTAAGGCTTCAGATCGGCAGAAAGCCTATCAAGAACTCTATCGCGTGTTCTCATCCCAACGCGATTTGCTTGGAGAGATGTATCGGACCCTGGTGAATGATTGGAAATCCGAGAACTTGGGGCTCCGCAGATTTTCCTCGCCTATTGCGACTCGTAATCTTGGCAATGATGTGCCGGATCAAGCTGTCGATGGACTGTTGGCGACTTGCGCCAAGAATGCCGATATCTTCCAGTCCTATTTCAAGTTAAAGGCAAAGATCTGCAAGATCTCCTCGATGAGCCGCTATCACATTTATGCCCCTCACAGGACCGAGGCAAAGAAATATACATATGCCGTTGCGGTCGCAATGGTGCTGGACGCTTATCGCGGTTTTTCTCCCCGTCTGGCGAATCTGGCCGAACGAGTCTTTCGCGATCGGCACATCGATGGGCCGACGCGTCCAGGCAAGCTCGGTGGGGCTTACTGTTACAGCGTGGTGCCCGGTCTCACGCCGTACGTTATGTTGAACTTTACCGGGGAGGCTCGAGACATCGCCACGATGGCCCATGAACTCGGCCACGCCGTCCATGGGATGATGGCGAAAGATCACTCGATCTTTACCTTCCATTCGACCCTGCCGCTGGCGGAAACGGCGTCCGTTTTCGGCGAACGCATCCTGTCCGATGCTCTGATGACCCAAGAACGGAATAAAGCCGTACAACAGGGATTGCTTGTGAGCCAATTGGATGACATCTATGCGACGGTCCTACGGCAGGCCTATTTCGTCCGCTTCGAAAAAGCGGCGCATCAGATGGTGGCGGACGGAGCGACGGGAGACCAACTGGCAAAATTCTACCTCGATGAGCTAAAACAGCAATTCGGCAAGTCCGTAAACGTACCGGAAGAGTTTCAATGGGAATGGCTTACCATTCCCCATCTCTTCGCCAGTCCGTTCTATTGTTATGCCTATAGTTTTGGCAACCTGCTCGTATTGGCCTTATACAGAATGTACAAGGAGCAAGGAGTGTCATTCGTCCCAAAGTATCTGGACTTGCTCGCCGCCGGCGGATCCCAATCACCGAGAGACATTCTGAGCAAGGTGGGGGTTGACATGACATCCGAAGCGTTCTGGCAGTCCGGATTCGATGCCATTCGAGATATGGTCGTTCAGCTGGAGAGAACCCTTTCATAACCTCTATCTCATTGACAAATTGGCACAATTAATTCAAGGCTTGCCTGCTTGCTAGAGCTTGACAGATCTCCGTCTCTGTGAGACACTGAAAATGCTTCTCATAATCGTCCATTCATTAATCGTTGATTGGGGATCAGATGTACGTTTGCTTATGCAGAGGAATTACGGAAGCAGATGTCCGGGAAGCGGGACGAGCGGGGTTTGTGATGCCCTGTCAACTTAAGTCAAAGTTTGGCCTCAAGCAGAGCGGCAACTGCGGCCGCTGCGCGAAAAATATCCATGAGTTTGTTGAGATCGCGGTACAAGGCGCAGCGACCACGGTGGATCGGTAAGATACCTGCTTCCTCCCCGAACAATTTAATGAGGAGTGCCGACCCTGATGCGTTGTGCCACGTCGGCGACACGTCGGCCTAGGGTTTTGGCGTCAGCCAGTTCTTGGGCATCGATCCCTGGACTGTCGCCTTCGGTTGTTGCAGACGCCCCGAAAGCGCCGCCACCGCCCACCACAATCATCTGATTTCCCAGCATCGCGGCAAGAATGGTCAACATCGTCACCTCTTTACCGCTTGAAATCTGCCCCCCTGTGGCAAAAGCGGCTCCGACCTTATTTTTCATCTTGAATTCGGGAAAGACGCCGAACTTGAACTGCCAGTTATCGAAGAAGGTCTTCACTTCGCCCGACATGTTGGACCAATACACAGGAGAACCAACGATTACCGCATCGGCTGAAAACAAGTCTTCGGCGGTCACCTCTCCGACACGTTTAAGGATGACTTGTGTTCCCGAGACTGATTGTGCCCCATCGACCACCGCTTCCGCCATACGTTCGGTGTTCCCCGAGAGGGAATGGTAGGCAATGAGGATTTTGATCGTTGCCGAAGCCTCATCTGCCCAAGACCGAGATACACAGCCGGTACAAAGCGTGACCAAGGCCACTGCAATGGCCAGAAGATACCCTGATTTCCTTGTGGTATGAGTCTTGGTAAGAGCTGGTGACACAATGTTACGGTTCGGGATGGAACAAATGCAGACGGGTTAGCGCCGAAATGTCTCTTCCTCCATATGCTCCTCAACCGACACTTCTGTCAGCGTTCCACGGTAGGTACACCGGTGGCACCGAATCCGCCATTCTTCGATCCATTTCTCTTGGACATAGGACTGGCGACATCCAGGACAGACGAACACTCCTTTTTTATACAACACTCGTCGCTTTTCCTGCATGGTCCCCTCTTCTTCCCACGCCTGAAGATGGCATATTGCCTGAAAGGATTGCAAGATCGACGGAAGATGACCCTATCTGATCACAACGGCTCCCATCGGTTTCTTGACTGGAGTAGCCCAGATGGCTACGATGCGCAGCATGCTATTGAGGAACTCAACCCTCTCCTATCTGTGCTCCATGGCGCTCATTGGCCCACTCCTCCTCGGCATCACGACATCCAATGCGTCTGACGGAGGGCTCGTACACATTCAGACCCCCTCGGGCATCACAATCCATGCCGAGATCGCCGATACACCACTGAAGCGCACGGTTGGCTTGATGTATCGGGATCATCTCAAGAAAGATCATGGAATGCTATTTTTCTTCAGTCAACCGCAGGCTTGGTCATTTTGGATGAAAAACACCAAAATCCCACTGGATCTGATTTGGCTGGACGCCAAGAAACGGGTCACCCATATCGAACGCAATGTTCCGATTTGCACGAAGACCGACGACTCCTGTCCTCAATACCGCCCCAACAGCGATGATGCGATGTACGTGCTTGAAATTGCCGGAGGGACAGTGGACGGGTACAAGATTGAGAAAGGAACAAAACTGCCGTTCGGTCAGCCCTAGGAGCCTGTCCGACATTAGGCCCAACGCACTTGTGTGCAGGCACTGACT
>JBBIKN010000002.1:0-82096 GCA_037445435.1 Nitrospira sp.
TGCGGCCGAAGACAAGACTGTCCGGCATCTTCAGCACGAATCGGAGCAGGCCGGTAAGCACCAATAAGTTAAGCAAGATGTTGGTGCCGAATCCGAACAAGGCGTTCCAATCTCCGGGTACCCAGATGGCGGGCTTGCTCGTGGTCATAGTCGCCTCCTTCTCATGCTGTACGACAGGTGTGGCATGCGCTTAGTGTCGACGTCGTACAAAGCGCCCTGCGTCTCGTCGGCTTCCCCAATGATTTGCGGATCGCCCTGGATTCAAGCGATGGGCCTGGGCGCTGATGCCCCACTTAATTCCGGCTTGGAACGGTAACGGCCGTGCAATTTCTGTCGGATGTTCTACCGGGCGCGCGCAATGCAACCCATCGGAAAGAACGGTGCTCATGCTGATACCATCGAGGAAAGCGACCGGTGAGGGATGCGTCTGCGACGAGTCGGCAATCAGCTCTGGCTCGAAACCGGACGTTGCGAAGGTGTCGCGGAATCCTTCGAAGTTGGAGATCGGAAAGAATCGGGACTCGGTGGTCCTGTTGCATCGATGCTGCCTCATGACTGCATGCAGGACGATGCGAAAGCCCGCAGCCTGATCAAGACCTGCTTAACTGATGGGAGCCCGAATTATAGGTCTCGTTCATCAGAAAGGCTAGAGAGAGGCCAGAGGAAAAATTCCTTACCACCCTGCATGCCTACCGCCGATCCACTTCTTGCTATGACATGACGGCAACTCAGTTAGAATTCGGAATTCAGAAGACCGCGCGTTCAACTTCCGTGAGCTTGCAATCTGTCGAACGTGCGAACGTTTCGTTGACGCCTCTGTTCTGGGTTGTGTATAACCAAATGCAACATCTTAGATCAGAGGATCGTTATGTACGCACGCGAATTTCACGACGGTGCAAAAGACGGCTTAGAAGCGCTCGAACCGCTTGATCCCGACAAGATTACGTCGTTCAGCCAGTTGCTGGAGGCCATGAGCAAGACCGCGTTCGGAGGACGGCATCTCGGCAATGCGTTCGATGTGCTCTGGGCGATGATCGAGGATCCCGACTGCCGAGTCGTGATGACGCTATCCGGTGCGATGACGATCGCCAAGATGGGCAAGATCATCACGAAAATGATCGATGAAGGAATGGTGCAATGCATCGTCTCCACCGGGGCGTTGATGGCGCATGGGTTGAGCGAGTCGGTCGGCAAGACGCATTATCGACACGATCCTTCGATGAGCGACGAAGAGCTTTTTCGGAAAGGCTACAATCGTGTCTACGACACACTGGAGATGGAAGCGAATTTGAATTATGTCGAGCACGTCGTGGCACAAACGTTGAAGCGTCTCAATCATGATCGGCCGCTTTCGTCAGAACTCATCACGCGGGAGTTGGGAAGGACGTTGGCGGAGGAAATAGACGGCGACGGCATCCTGAAAAGCGCCTACTTAAAAAAAGTACCGGTCTATATTCCGGCGTTCACTGATTCGGAAGTGGGCCTGGACATGGGAACGTGGGCGATGGCTCAGGAGGTCGATCGAGCCAGATCTGAGGTAGGGCAGGGGAAAGATCTGGACATTCTCCGGGCGATCCATCAATCGTGTCCTTCATTCAATCCGTACCTGGACCTGAACAGCTATGCCGATCACGTCCTTTCCGCGAAACGACTGGGTATTTTCACGATCGGAGGAGGCGTCCCGCGCAACTGGGCGCAACAGGTCGGTCCGTACATTGAAATCGGAAACCTTCGCTTGGGCCTGAACGTGAAGCCGCCCCGCTTCCACTATGGCGTGAGAATTTGTCCCGAACCGGACTACTGGGGAGGGCTCAGCGGGTGCACCTATCAGGAAGGGCTCTCCTGGGGGAAATTTGTGACGCCGAAGGACGGAGGGCGGTTTGCCGAAGTCTTAAGCGATGCCACCGTCGTCTGGCCGTTGCTGATGATGGGGCTTCTGGAGAGAAAAAAATCCGGTGCTGTGCGTCGGTCATGAGGAAAGCTGTCGGACAAGCTCTGGTTCAACTGTCTCTCGTCGGAGTACTTGCGTGGAACTTTTCCGTCGCGGCCGGAGAGACGCTTGAAGCCGATGGCCGGATGAGAGGGCTTGCGAACGCGCCGGTCACGCTTATTGAATATTCTGATTTTACATGTGGCTATTGCCTGAAGTTTTTCAAGGATACATGGCCGCGGATTCAGGCCCGCTACGTCGATACCGGAAAGGTCAGGTTTCTTTACAAAGATTATCCGCGCGCCGATCAGGGCCCTGGATTTGATGCTGCGTCGGCGGCACGATGTGCGGGTGCTCAAGGCAAGTATTGGGCGATGCACGACCGGTTGTTTGCCGCGGGGGGGCGGTTGGACAAGCAGGTCTATCTCCGGCATGCGGTCGCGCTGGGCCTGGACCAGCCTGCGTTTGAACGGTGTATGAACGACGGGCGGTATACGAAAGCGATTTTCGAAGATCGCCAGGAAGCCAACCAGTGGGGGTTTCATGGAACCCCGGGGTTCATCCTTGTGCGAACGACCAGTGAGCCGACGGAAAAGGAACCAGCCATTGCGATCCCCGGAGCCTTTCCATTTGAGATGTTCGCCGAAGAAATCGATCGACTGCTGGTGAGCGACAAAAAGTAGCCGCGATGTGTCGCGAAGACGGGGTCAGTCTGTGCGTGTAGGGTTGACATCGGCACCGAGGTGCGATAGTCCTCTTCGTCAATATAGGTAGGGGGTCCATATGACTTCGACGCAATCGTTCTGGCCCGTCTCCCATCGCGACGACGATTTTTGGGTCTGCATGTCGTGCCTGACGGAAGTTTTCTATAGAAAGGTTCCGATGCCGGACTGTCCGTCGTGCCACGGGGTGTCGACCTACGAGGGATTTACATTGGAGGCGATCCGCGATTGGGGCACGGAAGAACTGATCGCCAAGGCCGTCGCTGCGCAAGAAGCCGCCGCGGTCGCTCCACCCCCCGCTGAAGCCGCGCCGGTCGAAGCGGCGGACTAACGCCAACCTCATCAACAGACTCCAGCGAGTCTTCCAGTGCAGGAATTCCGTCCGTTCCTCGTTCATGGCCAATGGAAGTCAGGCGAGCTCTCGGCTCCCGTCGTTGATCCGTTCACCGGAAAACTCGTCGCTCAGGTCACCCAAGCGACAGCATCTGATGTCGAGGAGGCCATCGCATCCACATGCAGTGCCGCTTCGACGATGGAGCAGCTTCCGTCGCATGCCAGATACAATATCCTCCAACAGGTCGCCGCCCTCCTCTATCGGCGCCGAGATGAATGTGCCCAGACCATCACGGCAGAGGCGGGCAAGCCGATCGCGGACGCGAAACGGGAGGTCAGTCGGGCTATTCAAACTTTTACGGTGGCTGCGGAAGAAGCACGACGGATTCCGGGAGAGGTGGTCCCGCTCGATTGGACACCCGGCTTCGATACCCATCTCGGCCTGCTTCGCCGTTTTCCCATTGGGCCAATTCTCGGCATCACCCCTTTCAACTTTCCGCTGAACCTGGTCGCGCACAAAGTGGCGCCGGCACTCGCGTCCGGCAATCCGATTTTGATCAAGCCGGCTCCTCAGACGCCGTTGACGGCGCTCCTCCTTGGAGAGGTGGCCTTGGAGGCGGGAGTTCCTCCCGGTGGACTCAATGTGGTGCCGTGCGATAACAGCCTCGCCGAACGAATGGTCGTCGATCCTCGATTCAAGTTGCTGAGTTTCACCGGCAGCGCCTCGGTGGGATGGATGTTGAAGGCCAAGTGCGGAAAGAAAAAAGTCACGCTCGAACTTGGAGGCAACGCCGGCGTCGTCGTCGAACCCGATGCCGACCTTGACCTGGCGGCCCGACGTTGCGCGGCGGGCGGATTCGGCTATGCGGGCCAGACCTGCATTTCGGTGCAACGCATCTTCGTGCACCAGTCGGTCGCCGATGTGTTTACGACCAAGTTACTCATGCACGTCGCTCGGTTGAAGGTGGGAGATCCTGCCGACGAAACCACGAGCATCGGGCCCCTCATCGATCAGGCGGCCGCTCAACGGGTGGAGAGCTGGATCGGCGAAGCCGTTGCGGACGGAGCGCGTGTGCTGTTGGGTGGAAAGCGGATGGGATCCCTGGTCGAGGCCACGGTGCTGTCGAATGTGAAGCCGGAGATGAACGTCTCATGCAAGGAGGTGTTTGGACCGGTGGTCACCGTCACGCCGTACCGCCAGCTCAGCGAGGCCGTGGCCTTGCTCAATCAATCGGACTATGGATTGCAAGCCGGCATCTTCACGCAGGACATCGACAAGATCTTTTACGCCTTTCGTCACGTGGAAGTCGGAGCCGTGTTGGCCAACGAGATTCCGACGTTCCGGGCCGACCATATGCCGTACGGCGGCGTGAAAGATTCCGGGTTGGGACGCGAGGGCGTTCGTGCCGCGATCGAAGATATGACCGAGCCGCGGATGCTCATCCTGAATCTGAAGGACCCTTCCGGCCCGACTGAAAAAAGTGTCTAGAAGATATTGCGAAGCCGGACCAATCTTGCTACAACAGCGCCCGATACTACCGGTGATCTGGTCCGGTTTGTTTGTCTGGCTGGCCTCGTACGAACACGTCACCAAACAACCTCCGAACAACCAGAGAGGTCGATTATCAGACGAAAGGGGAGATGATGGTTCCTACGCATATGTTCTTAACGAGAGGTGTGGGGGTTCACAAAGAAAAGTTGGCCTCCTTCGAAGAAGCATTGCGCAGCGCCGGGGTGGCCTATTGCAACCTCGTCAGCGTGTCTTCCATCCTTCCACCGAACTGTAAGATCATCCCCCGGAAGCGCGGAGAGAAATTGTTGAAGCCCGGTGAAATCACGTTTTGCGTCATGGCCCGTTCAGAGACTAACGAGCGGAACAGGCTGATCTCGGCTTCGGTAGGACTCGCGAAGCCGACGGATCGAGGGACCTATGGGTATCTCTCCGAGCACCATGCACACGGTGAGACGGACGAAGAAACCGGAGAGTACACCGAGGATCTGGCGGCTCAGATGCTGGCGACCACTCTCGGCGTTGAGTTTGATCCGAACGTCGCGTGGAAAGAGCGCGAACAGGTCTTCAAGATGGGCGGAAAAATCGTGAGAACATTGAATATCACTCAGTCGGCCGTCGGCAAGAAGGGCAAGTGGATCACGGTCATCGCACTGGCGGTCTTCATTCCACCGGAGAATGTGCCGAGCCGGTCCCGCAGGTAGAGGTCCGTCGTTCTTGACCGCATCTGGTAAGCCCCGACTATCGATCTCGGCAAAGGAAGGACGCCCATGACGCTTCCCGCCGGTTGGGAGGGGCCCGACCATAATTTCCTGGGAATCGAAGAACCTTGGTGCCATCCGGACCACGCGGGTGTCTACGTGTTGCCGGCTCCCTACGAGCATACCTCCAGTTATGTTCGCGGGTCGGACCAGGGCCCCTCCGCTATTCTGAAAGCATCGTGCCAGGTCGAATTTTACGACGAGCAGCTCGGGTGTGAACCGTTTCGAGAGTGGGGCGGAATCGCGACGGCTTCGCCCTTGGATCTCAAAGGGTATGTCGACCGCGCGGCGGTCGACGCGATCGAAGCGTTCGTCTCACCGCACGTCGGAACCGGACGATTTCTTCTCACCCTGACGGGTGAACACACCGGGGCGTTGGGCGCGATTCGGGCTCATGCGAAACGATACCCGCACATGACCGTTGTGCAGATCGATGCACACGGCGACCTGCGCGACACCTATCAGGGCAATCCGTTCAGCCATGCCAGTGTCATGGCGCGGGTGGTGGAGGACGGTTTGACGCTCGTGCAGGTGGGCATTCGATCGATCAGCCCCGAAGAGGTCGCTCGGATCGATTCGACGGACCGGATCAAGACGTTCTTGGCGGCGACCATTCTCGATCCATCCGGCCCGTACGAGGGCAGAGCGACGAAATGGGTTCCCGATGTGGTCGCGGCCTGCCGAACACCCGTGTATTTGACGTTCGACTGTGATGGGTTGGATGCGTCGATCGTTCCAGCCTTGGGCACTCCCGAACCGGGTGGGCTCGGGTGGTACGATACGCTGAATCTCATCACGGCCTTGGCCAACGGGCCTGGTATCGTCGGCATGGATGTCAGCGAGATCGCTCCCATCGAAGGATTTGTGGCACCGCAGTTTTCCGTTGCCCGTTTGATCTATCGTATACTGGGTCGCGTCAGAGCCGGTCGTCGCGTGCATTAACGCTCAGCATCACATGCCATCATTCTGTCTTCTCGTGGCTCAGACTATCCGCATCAATAAATTCTTCACGGAGCATGGGATCTGTTCCCGGCGTGAGGCCGACCGTCTCATTGAGTCGGGCGTCATCACGATCAACGGCCGAGTGGCCAAACTCGGCGATCGGGTCGTATCAACGGACGTCATCGCCCGAGAGGGTCAGGTCATTCCTTGGGGTAAGGCACACCTTTACATCAAGTACCATAAGCCGGTCGGCGTCACCACGACGAGCGAGTCGCATATTCCTCGGAACATCATTGCTGAAATCGGATATCCGGAGCGGATTTTTCCGATCGGACGCCTGGACAAGGATTCATCAGGCCTCATCTTGCTGACGAACGACGGGAATATCGTGAACGAGATACTCCGTGCCGAATTCGGCCATGAGCGAGAGTACCTCGTGCAGGTCGATCGTCCGTTCGACCAATCGTTTTTGGATCAGATGGCGCGTGGCGTGGTGATCTTGGGAAGCAAGACGAAGCCCTGTCGGATGACGCGTGTCGGGCGTGATCAGTTTCGCATTATCCTGATCGAGGGACGGAACCGGCAGATCAGGCGGATGTGTCACGCGCTGGGCTACCGGGTGATCAAACTGCATCGCACGAGGATCATGCACATCACCCTCACGGGGGTAGACGTTGGACAATGGAGAGAGCTCACGAATCATGAGCGCGAACAATTGCTCAAAGCCGTCGGACGTCTTCAGGCCTGAGCTGGAGTCCGCAGGCTGTTCAAAAAGGTCTCCGGCAAGGCCGCAGCGAGGCGCACGGCGCGATGAAGAAAGAGCGCCACGTCTGTGCGCGCCGGCGAGACGGTGAGCCGGCAGTCTCCCAGGCGAGGCGTAATCATTTTTCACCCACCGCCCCGAGCTGCTTTGCAGCTCTTTCCCGGCGGTACGCTGAAGCCTTAAGCGATGCGAGAGCGCCGCCGGTGGACTTTTTCAACAGCCTGTTAGCTGAGCAGCTCGCGTCGGGCCGTGCGGACGAGCGCGAGGACGGCCGGGTGTTTCAGCCGTCGCTCCACAGTGATGGCGTAGAAGTGCTGCTTGAGCCCTTCCACTTGGCCGACCACCTGCGCTCGATATTGGCGACAGATTTCTTTCTCGATCACCGACGCGCCGGGGAAGATTCCATGCCCGTCCTGTCCGAACGCTTTTAATGTCGCGCTGTCGTCGAACTCGCCCACAACGTTCGGACGGAGTCCTTGATTAATGAACCATTGCTCGAGCAGGCGGCGAAGGACGGCATTGGATGTCGGAAGAAGCATGGGAGCTCCGCTTAACGATTGGGGAAAGCCGCGGCGATATTGTGCCGTCAGTTTCGCTGTGGCAAACAGCGTGACTCCCGATTCGCCCAAGGGGTGGTTGTACGTATGCTCCTTGATGCTCGGCGGGGCCGGTGTGTCGGCAATGACCAGGTCCAATCGGTGGGCCGTCAGCTCGGTCAACAGTTGGCGCAGTTTGTCTTCCTGGCAAATCAAGTGGGTCGGCCGATGCAGTTTCAGAGCCGACTTAAGGAGTTGGGTCGCCAGCGGTTTGGGAACCGCATCCGCGATGCCGACGACCAGTCGGGTTGGATGTCCATTCGCATGCCCTTTGACCGTGTTCATCAATTCTTGTCCGGTCGCGAAGATATCTTCGGCGTACTTGAAGACAAGCTGGCCCATCTCCGTCAGCGCCAGGCGGCGGCCGGTTCGGACGAATAACTTTTCTCCCAACGTATTTTCCAAGAGATGGATCTGTCCGCTGATCGTGGGTTGCGCCAGACGGAGTTCTTCGCAGGCTTTCGTCACGGTTCCGTGCCTGGCGACGGACCAGAAATAGAGCAGATGATGATAGTTCAGCCAATCCATACGGCCCCAGGCCTCGAATCAGGGATGACACTATACATCGGATTAGCCGATAACTCCAATCCGTTTTATCTATTTTGAAAAATAAGCGGGAGATTGCTAGTGTGGGCGCCGTCCGCCACCCGATGTGAAAGGAGCATCGCTCATGATCGCTCTGGTATTGGCTCTTGCGACTCTCCTGCCAATGACCGCACTGGCGGAACCGATTCAAGATTCCAGCGCGTTGCGGGCGCAGTCGACGCGTACCGCTCCACTGACCATCGATGAAGTGCTGGCTCGCATCGAGCTGACGCACCCGCTGCTTCAGGCGACCGGAGCCGAGCGGACGAAGGCCCGGGCGAAGATCCTGAAGGCGCTCGCGGCCTGGGAGCCGACGTTCAAGAACATTACAGAGGTCGAACGGTATAACACGTGGAATCTCACGACGACGGCTCAGTTCATTCCGCATATCAATAATGGAGGCTATAACGATGCCAAGATCGAGGTCGGGCATCCCTGGGGCTTCCGGGTCACGGGCGGGATCCGCAGCGGCGTGGGGGATCGCGTCAATCAGAACTTCACCGCGATCATCCCGGATCTTCAGCTCTTCTATCCGCAGCAGCAACTCATCCTCGCCGGGTCGTTCCAGCTGCTGCGCGGCCTCATGTTCAACGAAGAGTACGCCGAGTTCCAACAGGCCGAACTCGCGGGGCCGCAGGCGGAGATCAAGGTCGCGCAGAAACGGCAGGATCTTTACCTCGCCGGGGCCGTGCAGTACTGGGATTGGCAGGTCGCCGTCAAACAGGCCGATGTGGTGAAGCGCGCGTTGGCTGTCGCCGAAGAGCGACTCATCCAGGTGGAAGGTCTGGCCAAGGCCGGGAAAGTCGCGCCGCTCGATGTCATCGAGGCGAACCAAGAAGTTCAGAAGCGTCGGGAGGCCGCGATCGCTGCGCAACGCAAGGTGGAGTATGAGCAGTACAAACTGTCCCTCTTTCTCTGGGAGAACAACGAACCGGTGACGCCGCGCCCGGAATGGGCGCCGGAATTCCAGGGCGAGACGCCGCTCCCGACCGAAGACGAGGTCGCCGCCTATAAGGTGGAGGCGAAAGAAGATCGGCCGGAAGTGCGGGATCTCTACATCGAAGCCAAGAAGAACAATATCGATATCAAGCTTGCCAAGAATAAACTGCTCCCGAAGTTGGTTCTTGAAGGGGGCCCGACCGAAGGCGCGACGGACTGGATCGTGGGCATCGGCTACCGGACCGGGCTTCACTTCGAGATGCCGCTGTTCCAGCGGGAAGCGCGTGGGAAGATCATGGCCGCGGAAGTGGGCCAGCAGCAATTGATGTTGAAACAGCAATATACCGAGCAACAAGTCAGTTTCGACGTGGACAACTGGCTCTCGGCGATCGTGCGCGCCAGAGATCGGGTGACGGCGGCGACGGAAGCTCTGCGGTTGGCCAAGACGTTGGAGGAGGGCGAACGGACCCGGTTCAATATGGGCGCCACCACCGTTCTCTTTGTGAACCTCCGCGAGCGCAACGTCGTGGAATCCGCGTACCAACTGTATCGGGCGCAGGCCGACTACGCCGTGGCGCGAGGAGGGATGCTGTGGGCACGGGGCGTGTTGTCGAAGCCCTGGCCGACGGAGTCCTTGGCGAAATATGGCGATCCGACGACCGCGGTGGGCTTGAACGGCTACAAACAACCGGGCCGCGATTAATCCGGCACAAGGAGCATCCTTCAGATGGTCGCTCTCTTATTCGTGGTTCTGATCCTGTCTCCCGTGACGACGTTGGCGGGACCGGTGCACGATTCAAGCGCGTTGAAAGCGCAGTCAGCTCGCACCGAGCCCCTGACGATCAGTGAAGTGCTCGCCCGCATTGAGCTGACCCATCCGCTGCTTCGGGCGACCGGGGTCGAGCGAATGGAGGCCCGGGCGAAAATACTCAAGGCGCTCGGGGCCTGGGAACCGTTGTTCAAGAACACGACACGGGCCAGTCGGATTCAAGCGTATAATTTCCTGATTCCCAACGTGATTGCGACGGGAGGATTTAACGACACCAAGCTGGAGCTCGGGCATCCATGGGGCTTTAGAGTCACGGGCGGGATCCGTAACGGCTTCGGGGATCGGCAAATTACAGCGAATGTTACAGAAGCGACGGGAGCGCAAGGTTTGGAAGCAGGGACGATTGGCTTTATCCCTGATCCGCTTGGCTTCTATGGCCTGCAGCAAATGATCTTCGGCGGAGAGTTCCACCTCCTGCGCGGCTTCATGATGAACGATGAGTACGCTGAGTTTCAAAAGGCCGAGCTCGCGGGGCCGCTGGCAGAGATCCACGTCGCCCAAAAGCGGCAGGATCTGTACCTTGCTGGGGCCGTCCAATATTGGGATTGGCAGGTGGCGGTGAAGCAGGCAGAAGTGCAAAAGCGGACATTAGCCGTCGCGGAAGAACGCCTCATTCAGGTGCAAGGGCTGGCCAAGGGCGGGAAGGCCGCGCCGCTCGATGTGATCGAGGCGAACCAAGAGGTTCAGGTCAGACGAGAAGCAGCCATCGCCGCGCAGCGACAGGTGGAATACGAGCAGTACAAGCTGTCCCTCTTTCTCTGGGAGGGCGGTGAGCCGGTGACCCCGCGACCCGAGTGGGCCCCGGAGTTCCAGGGCGAGACGCCCTTGCCGACTGCGGAGGAAATCGCGGCGTTCAAAGTGGCGGCGAAGGAAGATCGGCCGGAAGTACGGAGCCTCTACGTCGAAGCCAAGATGAACAATATCGATCTCAAGCTTGCCAAGAACCACCTGCTCCCGAAGTTTGACTTCAATGGGGGTCGAATGGAAGCCCCCGCGGACTGGATTGTGGGGGTGGGGTATCGGTTGGGCTACCAGTTTGAGATGCCGCTGTTCCAGCGAGAAGGGCGTGGGAAGGTCATGACCGCGGAGGCGGACCAGCAACAATTGGTCTTGAAACAGCTGTACACCGAGCAACAGGTCAGTATCGACGTGGACAACTGGCTCTCGGCGATTGTACGGGCCAGAGACCGGGTGAAGGCGGCGACGGAAGCCCTGCGGTTGGCCAAGACGTTGGAGGAGGGCGAGCGCACCCGGTTTAATCTCGGTGCGAGCAGCGTCCTCTTCGTCAACCTCCGGGAGCGCAATGTGGTGGATACGGCCTACCAACTCTACCGGGCGCAGGCCGACTATGCCGTGGCGCGAGGAGGTATGTTGTGGGCCAAGGGAGCGTTGTCGAAGCCCTGGCCCGAAAGCGAGTTGGCGAAGTATGGCAACCCTCTGACGGCGGCTGGCATGACCGGCTACAAGCAGCCGGGACGTGATTAATATCAGCAACCAAGGAGCATCGTCCTTGATTCTTCTCTTGTTGTGCTCGTTGATGATAGTGCCGGTGACTGCCGTGGCGCAACCGGTGCACGACTCAAGCGTGTTAAAAGCGCAATCCACCCGCACCGCTCCCCTGACCATTGAAGAGGTACTGGCCAGGATTGAATTGACCCATCCGCTGCTTCGCGCAACCGGACTGGAACGGGCGCAGGCGCGGGCAAAAATCCTGAAAGCATTGGGTGCGTGGGAGCCGAAGTTGCGGAACGAAGTCGAAGTCGACCGGTTTCAAACGTACAACCTCACGAACGCGTCAGGTGTGCCGAATACATTGACCGGTGGCTATAGCGATACCATGCTCAAGATCGGACACCCCTATGGGCTCGAGGTGTTCGGCGGTATCCGGAATGGCTTAGGGGATTGCACAACGATCAGTGGCGAGGGGCCTTCTTTCACCTGTTCCGCAGGCACTGGTCCGGTGGCGTTCCCGACCTCGGACATCAGTCTGTTTTATCTTCAGCAAGTCGCCATCGTCGGCGGGTCGATTCACCTCTTGCGCGGCTTCATGATGAACGAAGAGTACGCGGAGTATCAACAGGCGGAGCTCGCCGGGCCGCAAGCGGAGATCAAGGTGGCCCAGAAACGGCAAGATCTCTATCTCGCCGGGGCGGTCCAATACTGGGATTGGCAGGTCGCCGTCAAGCAAGCTGATGTGGTGAAGCGGGCGTTGGCCGTCGCGGAAGAGCGCTATCGCATGGTCGAGGGCCGATCTAAAGCCGGTGCGGTCGCCCCGATCGATGTAGTGGAAGCCAAGCAGGAAGTTCAGAAGCGTCGAGAGGCCGCCATTGCCGCGCAACGGAAGGTGGAGTATGAGCAGTACAAGCTGGCCTTTTTTCTCTGGGAGAACGGGCAACCCGTGACGCCAAGGCCCGAATGGGCGCCGGAATTTCAGGGGGAAACGCCATTGCCGAGTGAAGATGACGTGGCGGCCTTTAAGGTGGAAGCCATGGAGGATCGCCCGGAAGTGCGCGATCTCTACATTGAGGCCAAATTAAACAATATCGAAATAAAACTGGCGAAGAACAGCCTGCTTCCAAAGCTGGATCTTGAGGGTGGGCCGGCGGTGGGTGGTATCTATTGGATTGGTGGGTTCGGATATCAGATCGGCGCGCTCTTCAGTATGCCGTTGTTCAATCGGGCCGCCCGCGGGAAGGTCCTCCATGCAGAAGCAGAGCAGCAGCGATTGGCGTATAAGCAGCTCTACACCGAGAAGCAAGTCGCGATCGACGTGGATAACTGGCTCTCCGCCATCGTGCGGGCCCGAGATCGCGTGAAAGCTGCGACGGAGGCCCTTCGCCTTGCCAAGACTCTGGAAGAGGGCGAGCGAGCTCGATTCAATATGGGAGCAACGAGCGTGCTCTTCGTCAACTTGCGAGAGCGTGCGGTGGTCGAAGCCGCTTACGAGCTCTACCGGGCCCAAGCAGACTATGCGGTGGCGCGTGGAGGAATGCTTTGGGCGAGGGGAGCGTTATCGAAGCCTTTGGCCGACAATGTGCTGGCCAAGTACGGGGATCCGCTGCATGCGGCCGGTTCCTCTGGACGTAAGCTGCAGGGGCGTGACTGATGTTGAGTCTGAGATGGGTACTATCTTATAGTTCATTCGATGGGCTTGGATGTCGACTCTCAAACGTGATTAAGTACGACCGTGCGTAATTAAGTTCAAGAAGGGGCCGATGATTCACATTTTGCCAAACTATTACTGGGGGTGCTCATGAAAGAACCTCAGGGCGAACGTTACCGGGGCCTGTTCGAAGCACTGATGAGGCAGCTTTCCGTGGCCATGAAGGCTGAGAAAAAAATCATGAGTCTGATTTTTTCTTACGCCCTGGCCGTCGGGTTCTTCTCTCTTATCATCCCATTGACCGTGCAGGAATTGGTCAGCACCTTCTCCTATGCGGTTCAGCCGGTCATGATCTGGACGTTGACCAGCATCATGTTCGCCGTGCTGTTGTTTGTCGCACTGTTCAAGACCTTCCATTTCTACGCCGTGGATGTCGTGCAACGTCGAATTTTTGCGCGTGTTGCGGTTGCAATGGTTGAACAGCTCCCTCGGAATCGATTTAAAGGGGCGCAGCCCTTGCTCGCAAACTACTTCATTGAAACCGTGTTTATGCAACGTGCCCTCTCCACACTGCTTATCGACCTGCTGAACGTCGTGGTGGGTGGAACGGTCGGCATGATCGTGTTGGTCGTCTATCATCCCTATTTTCTCCTGTACAACCTTATGCTCATGGCAGGGTTCGGGGTCACGTTCTTCGTGCTTTCTCGTGGGGCCCTGAAGGCGACTCTCGACATGTCTCATGCGAAGTACGATGTCTTCAATTGGATTCAGGAGATTTCGCGAAACTCGTTACAGCTGAAGGCTACCGACAGCCGGCCGTTTCTCCTCAATAAGACGAACGAACTCGTCAGTCGGTATGTTGAAACTCGAAAAGCGCGGTTTGCCGTTCTGGTGCGGCAATATATAGGCTCGGTTGGCGGGCAAGCGCTCGCCCAATCCGGTGCCCTTGGCCTCTCAGCCTATCTCATGGCGGGAGGGCAGTTGACTCTTGGACAGCTGGTCGCGGTTCAGGCGGTCGTCGGCGCACTGGTCATCAATTTCGACACCCTCATCAAAAATATGGGGTTTGTGTACTATTTCTTCGCATCCCTGGCGCATCTCGATGAGGTCTTCAAGCAGGAACAGGATTATGTCCCAGCAGAATCCACCGTGGCACTGCCCAAGCATTTGACTCAAGGAGTTCGTGTTACGTGCAAAGGCGTCAGTTTGATTCACAGTGGAGTGCCCGTGTTCGACGGCTTCAACCTGGACGTAGCACCGGGAGAGAAGCTCGGTATCTATGCCCGGACAACGGCGGCCAAAACGGCGTTGGCCAGAGTATTGGGCGGTCTCGAAACCCCGACCAACGGTGTTGTTCAGTATAACGGCGTGGACCTGCGGTATATCGATCCGAGTGCCATCAACCAATGCCGTAGTGTCATGATCGATTCTCAACTATCGTTGATCGATGGAACGATCGAGGAAAACATCGTCATGGGACGTTCCTATGTCAGCTATGACGACCTCAACTGGGCTCTTCGCTTTACCGAACTTGAAGAAGATATCGAGGGGCTCCCCCGCGGGGTGAAGTCCGATATCTCCGCATTGGGAGAATCCCTGTCGCCGACGCACATTGTCCAGATCCTCCTGGCTCGAGCGATTCTTGGACACCCGCAAGTTCTTATATTTGACGGTCTGATTCACTCGCTCGAACCATCACTGCGAGAGCGTATACTGCGTCGGTTGTGTTCGAAGGATGAAGCATGGTCCGTGATTTTCGTGTCCACGGACCCCAATCTCACGGATCATGCCGATCGTCGGATTATGCTGCATCATGCTCATGCATAAACGTTGGAATGGCACATCAACACCGGTAAATGAATGGAGGCTTCATGGCTAGCCTAGGTCACGGTGCTGAAAACAGCGGGGAACGTGCGCTGGTCAAGCGAGGGGTAGGCTTGGAAGCGATTACTATTGAACAGGGGCCCACACTGGCTAAATTGCCATGCTGGGAGGCGGTACAGATTCCGGGAGGAATGTTCACGGCATCCCGTGCGATACTGACCATTCTCCTACTGTTTCTGATCGTCCTTGAGTTCGTCCCCTGGACGCAGACGATCGCGGTAACTGGCAAAGTTTCCGCCTATACTCCCTACGACCGTCCGCAGAACATCGAATCCCGGATTACGGGACGGGTCAAGGCGTGGCATATTTTCGAAGGTGTGAAAGTCAAGAAAGGGGAACTCGTCGGGGAACTCGAGGACTATGATCCGACCTTCATGGCGCCAGAAATTCTTCCTCTTTTCGAACAGCGCAAGGTCGCTTTGGAGCAAACACGTCAAGCGGCCTTGGCCAGGGCTGACCAGCTCAACAAAAGAATCGGGGAGATGAGGAAATTAGTCCAAGCTGCCGTTCCGTCGGCTGAAGCTCGAGTGGTCGAGGCCGACAATAAGGTGCGCGAGGCTCAACAGAAGGTCGAGCAGCTCAAGATCGATGTCCACACGGCGCAACTCAACGTGGACCGGCATCGGCAACTCGTCAGAGACGGGTTGGTCTCACAGCGGGAGCTCGAGCTGACGATTCAGACGGAAATCGGCACGAAAGCCGGTTTGCAGGCGGCACAGGCCAATCTGTTGGCTGCTGAACAGGCTCGCGCCTCCTTGAGCTTCGGTCGAGATCAGATCTCAGCGGATGTGCATCAGAAACTCATGGACGCGATCGCATCCCGCGATGCCGCGGTGGCGGAGGCGGCTAAAGCGACGGAGCAATTGGCGGATATTGCCTACCGGCAACAGGGTGTCCAACAACGAATCGAGGCGGCTAAGCTCATTGCGCCGATGGATGGAACCGTCGTCAAGATGGCTAAAGTGGGTATCAATGAGACCGTTAAACAAGGGGAGGTTCTGGTTACTATTTCTCCACTCGCCTCCGATCCCGCCATCGAAATGGTGGCTGAAGGGTTGGACTCTCCCCTCTTGAAGCCTGGGCGGAAAGTACGAATCCTGTTTTTCGGTGTACCGGCCATCCCATTACCTGCCTGGCCTTCGTTGATGGCGGGGACTCGTGGGGGCGTCATTAAAGTGGTCGACCAGATCGACGATGGAAAAGGAAATTACCGGTTCTGGGTCGTTCCTGACCCGGATGATCCTCAACCGTGGCCTGAACAGGCTCAGGTAAGACAGGGCACAAAAGTACTGGGTTGGGTCATCATGAATCGTGTTCCACTCTGGTACGAACTGTGGCGGCGCTTCAACTTCTTCCCGCCGGACTATATGGAGCGGGAGCCCAGCGTGTTTGAGATGTTCGCGCCCAAGGTGGCGGCACCGGGCGGTAAGTAATCAGTAAGTGTCGTACCATCGGTATGACACGTAGCTTTCCTTGAAGATGGCTCAGGGGGTTCCCTCCTGGGCCATCTTCGCAAAGAGCGTTAGCTGTAAGCTTACCTCTACGAATCGTGTGGTCGGACTTCGTTTTACAACACACGACGATCACCCCCACATGTGGTGGCCGTATTCAAAACGGGAGATTTCTCTGCTCCTTTCCTCTAGCTCTCCGTATAAAGTCCGTGCTCTAGTATGAGTAAAATACGTAAGAGGCTGTTGTTACAACTCCAATCTTCTTGACCCCCTGCGATGGACTCGCTAAGGTGCCGCTACTTGTCCTTCGGGAGAGTAGGAATGGTAGCAAAGGAGTTACAGAATGGCCAGAATACAACGGGTAGCGAGCCGGTCTCCACAAAAAGCAAGCCGAAAGGTCGTAAGCCGTAAGCCGCTCGTCGGAATCTTGGGAGGCAGTAAATCGGACTTCCCCGTTCTAGAAAGATCCGGAGCGATCTTGGACGAGCTTGGTATTCCCTACGAACTTCTCGTCGTTTCTGCTCATCGGACTCCCGACCGCCTCTTCGAGTACGCGACAAGTGCGTCCAGTCGAGGGATTAAAGTCATCATTGCGGGAGCTGGAGGAGCCGCGCATCTTCCGGGCATGCTCGCTGCCAAGACTCCCGTGCCGGTGATCGGTGTGCCGATTCCGACGGAATACCTTCGTGGCCTCGATTCCTTATTGTCGATCGTCCAGATGCCAAAAGGCATTCCCGTTGCCACCGTGGCGATCGGAGGTTCCGAAAATGCGGGGCTCCTTGCCGGACAAATTCTCGCCGGAAGCCATCCTGAAATTGCGGAGCGTATCAAACGGTATCGAATAGCTCAAACGGAGAGTGTTCTCAATTCTCCCGAGGCCAAAGGCATGGCCCTGGGCAATCTGTGAAATGAGCCGGCGCTGTGACTGAACGAATCCTTGAGCCTGGTTCCACTCTCGGAGTATTGGGGGGAGGACAATTGGGAGCAATGTTCGCCGGGGCTGCTCTTCGTTTGGGCTACCGAGTTGGGGTTTGGGATCCGGATCCCGATGCTCCGGCTCATCGGATTGCCACACACTCATTTAGCGCGCCGTTCTCGGATCATAGCGTTCGCGACCAATTTGCACGTACTGTCGATGCCGTGACGCTGGAATGGGAAAATGTGCCCGCGGAGCTCTGTGAATGGCTGGAAGGGCGTTGTCCGATGCGGCCTTCCGGGACGGTTCTCCGGATTCTTCAGGACCGAATCGAACAGAAACAATACTTGTCCTCACGGCACCTACCTGTTCCAGCCTTCGCCGTGGTCGAATCGCGACCTCAACTGCTCTCCGCGGTCGACCGTCTCGGTCTTCCCGCCATCTGTAAGACAGCGAAGAGCGGGTACGATGGGAAAGGTCAGTGGCTACTTCGAGAGGCTTCTGATGTGAGGGTAGCTGAACGCATCTTGGACATATCCAAGCCCGGCGATCGGTGGATTCTTGAACAATTCATAGAATACATCAGGGAGCTCTCGGTTCTCGTCGTGCGAGGCGAGAGTGGAGCCGACTGTGTATACCCGGTGGTCGAGAATCGGCACGAGCGAGGCATCTTACGAGAAACCCATGTACCGGCTTCTATTTCACTTGACGTCGCTGAAAAGGCGATGGGCCTTTCGAAACAAGCCGTAGCGGCGTTACAGGGGGTTGGCGTTTTCTGCGTAGAGCTGTTTCAGGCTAACGATGGTTCGCTTCTCGTCAACGAGATTGCACCTCGCCCTCACAATTCTGGTCACTATACGCTGGACGTGTGTACGGTATCCCAATTCGAGCAGCAGGTCCGAGTGACCTGTGGGCTCCCATTGGGAGAAGTAAGGCTCTTAAGCCCCGCCATCATGGTGAATCTCATCGGTGAAGAAGTACGATCCGTGACATCCCGCGAAGGAGCCTACGCGGTCCATTCAACTGCCGGGGCCGTGCTTCATCTATACGGCAAGCGGATCATTCGCCCCGGTAGAAAGATGGGCCATGTGACATTTACTGCTCCCTCCGCTGTGACAGCCGCAGAAACGGCTCGCCAGTTCCTTGTACGCGTCCTACGGCCTGCCTAAATTCTCTCCTCCGTACTTCCATCTATACATGGTGAAACGCCTCTTCGGCGGCGAGCACACTTCTGCTGTTCGATTTTGTCAACCGTTGGTTCGGAAGAGATCAGGAAAGAGGACAAAACCAAGTAAATGACACGAGAGATCATTGATTCTAGAGGCATACAATTTGCTGTCCTTACGCGCGGTTGCCAGGGGAGGTACAAAAGTATGGGACAATCTGTGGCGCAAAGTGACTCCAGCTCAGCATCAGACCGACTCTACCGGATGCTTGCAGATCCAGGCTCCCGCTACTGTATTCTTCAGGGCCTTGTCACCATCATTTTGTCGTATGAACTGCTCTTCGGTGTCGAGTCAATTATTAGCCGAGTGGTGAGTCACGGACTGGTGATGGGACTATGGTCGGGGATCATCGTCATCGGACTGATGCCTCAGGTCGTCTTGAGGGCCACGTGGTTTAGTGCCGTACTCGTTGCTATCGATACGTTTCTTGTGACCACTGTGATCTACCTCTCCGGAAACGCCAGTTCCGATCTTTACATTGCTTATTTTGTCCTTATGTTGGTGGCGGCGTCGGTCAGACGGCTGAGTCATCTACTCGGTCTGTCGCTGCTCTTGAGCACCGGGTATGCGGTTGTGCTTTATGAAGGGGTCCTGCAAACCGGGGTCATGGCTACCGGACAACTGCTGGGGATCCCCGTTCTCCTCGTCATGGCGGTGTTTTATGGGGTCGCACTACAAGGGGCGGCCGTTGCGCAAGAAGAAAAGGCGTCGCTACAGAAAGATGTCGAGCAACTGAAGAAGACAGAAGAGGAATTAGAAACCACCAAAGCACAGCTTGAATCCAGGATGAAGGGCCTCAAAGAGGATCTCGTCAAGGTGAGTACTGAGCTGCGCGAAGGGCACGTCATCAGGCAAGGACTTGAGAGGCGACTTCTTGAGGCGCAGAAGATGGAAGTGATCGGCCGGGTCGCAGCGCGAATCGCGGGGGAATTCGGGACGTTGTTTGCGGCCGTCGGGAAACAAACGGGCGTCATGTTCTCACGCCTGCAGCCGAATGACCCTCTCCGATCATCGGCCGATGAACTCTTTAAAGTCGGAGAAAAGGCCGCCATGCTAACGGCACAACTGATTGCCTTGAACCTTGATGGCCGGTACGTTCGGAACACGTTGTCCGTCCATGCGGTATTGGCGGATATCCACAATCTGATCGCAAGTCTCTTGCCGGATCATATTGAACTGACTGTCAAGCTCGAGAAACAGGTGGTCTATGCCGAAGTGGATCGCGAGGGGTTGGAAACGGTCTTGTATCAGTTGGTTGTCAATGCTCGCGATGCCATGCCGAAAGGGGGCCGACTTACCATCGAGGTCAAGACGATTGAGGATGTCTCTCAATCGGGCCGACCGTCGTCCATCAAACCGGCATCCCCTCAGGTCTTAATTCAAATCAGCGATACCGGAACGGGCATGAACCTGGATACGCAAGCCCATATGTTCGAGCCGTTGTTTTCGACGAAGGAAACCAACATCGGACTCGGTCTTACCGCAGTATTCGGAATCGTCAAACAGAACGGAGGAACGCTGGAGGTGGACAGTCGACCAGGACACGGGACCGTGGTCCGGGTCGTATTCCCTGCAGTCCCGCCGCCAATGGCACGAGAGGACATGATCCAGAAAGCCATGCTGGCAAAAGGAGATGAAACGATTCTGCTGGTGGAGGAAAATGAGATCGAACGGAAGCTGGCACTGTCAACCTTGCGGCGGCATCGCTATCGAGTGTTGGAGGCGGCCTCACCGGTCGAGGCGCTTATGCTTACGCGGCAATATGATGGAATGGTTCATCTCACCGTCAGCCCCTTGGTGATGCCCGAAATCGGGGGGCGAGAACTTGCCCGCCGACTGTTAAGTCAGCGCCCGTCGATGAAGACACTGTTTGTCTCCGGTTACGATGATGAAACGATTCAACACCACCGGATCAACCAGCGGTTTGTCTTGCAGCAGCCTTACCGCCAGTCCGGATTGATCGAGAAGGTCAGAGAGATGTTGGATGCTGCGTAGGCAACCAGGGCCTATCTCCCTGAACCGGCCTTGTCAAGACCACGTCGACCGGCTCGGAGAAAAGAAACGCACCTCTTTTCGCTTGAAGAAGCCGATCAAAGCCATGCCCGCAATGAATCCCCCGATATGAGCGAAAAAGGCGACGCCACCTCCAGTGGCTCCCACGCTCATACCTCCACTGATCAGCTGCGTCATGAACCACATGCCAAGGACGACTCCCGCCGCCACTCGGGTCATTCCGATCGTCGGCAGCAGGACCAGCACGTGAGCACGTGGAAATAACAAGAGATAGGCACCGAGCACAGCCGAAATGGCTCCGCTGGCACCCACCATCGGGATTTGGGAAGAAGGGTCCGTTAAAGCATGGCTCAGAGCGGCGAGAATACCGGATAAGATATAGAAGACGACGAACTTCGCGTGACCCATCGCATCTTCTATGTTATTTCCGAAAATCCAGAGGTAGAGCATGTTCCCCAGTAGATGCATCCACCCTCCGTGGAGAAACATGCTGGTCACCAGCGTGAGGGATGCAGGAACCACCACGGCTTCCTCAGGAAGCGAGACTTGACCGAAGATAATGGCAGGGATGGCGCCGTACTGCAATGCGAAGAGCTCGGCTGCCTCTTGAGGAAGATTCACTTGATAGAGAAACACGGCGATGCAGATGCCGATGAAGGTGATCGTGACGATAGGGGATCGTTGAGTAGGATTATCATCGTGGAGTGGAATCATGGTGGTCTACCATTATGAAGTTAGCCGACGAGACGCGATTGGACGAGGCAGTCTGGGATCGTTCGGAGGTGTTCCATCGACCTGGAGAGGAATAGAGAATCCAGCGGCATGAGTATGGCCTCCGCCTCCGAATGAGGCGGCGATGGTCCCGACATCCGTACCGTCAGATCGGGAACGCATGCTGAAATAGCGACGGCCATCGCGGTCATGCCAGATTAGGCAAAAGGGATAATGAGGCGACAGACGCTCGCCGATTTGGCTGGTCAGGATTGCGCTCTGCACGGCAGGCACGATGACCCCCTGGAATTCCACCATCGAGGCTTGTGCCGCGAGCTTCCCGACGAGCTCATGTTCGTAGCGCAAGATGGCTCGACCCTCCTGCTCGAGTGTCGACTGAGTAAAGCTGTCCCATACATTGAAGTCGTACGGGTAGGAGGCCAGAGCCGCGTTGATTTCGCGACTTCCCGGCAAAGCCCAGGTCCATAAATCCTTGTCCTGAATATACTGAAGTAACCATGGCACCGATGTGCCGTGAGCCCATTCCCAACTCAGGACGGCACCAGACTTTGTTTGATCGAAGTACGCGTATGGAAAGCTCTCCAACGTCCGTTCGGCGGTGATATGGTGATCCAGAACGAGCAGTTCCTTGGTCTCGGAGGCCATGGCCTCCAGGATCGGCCGGGCGTAGCTAAAGTCAACGATCACGACACGGCGATCCTTGAGGTCGGGAGGGGGTGGATTCCCGTGTTTTACTGGCAAAAAGGTCGCACTCGGAAACTTTTTCCAAAGTGCCCAGGCCGCTCCAAACCCATCGGAGCATTCGGCATGGTACAGAACAATGTCCGGAGACTCATGAAAGGGGGGTGCGGAAGACGCGTTACCCATACAGTGGGGAGGAGCATAGCATGCCCAGATTAGAACTAAAAGGCGTCTGTCGTGTCCACACCTGCGTTCAAAAACGGCTCACAACTCGTTCAGGTGACTGATCAGTTGGCGAAGTCGTCCGGCGCTGCGTCGATTAAAGTCGAACACGAGCCTCGGTAAGTCACGTAAGGTCGGTTCATCGAGCTCTTCTTCGAGTGGACCTCGCAGTTCGAACGTGCCGTCCGAGAGGAGATCGGTGAATCGCTTCCGAATCTCCTCGAGTTGCTCGAGGGAGATCGTCTGCTTGAGGCGCACCGCCAGCTGCCGTCCCACAAACCGCATGGAATGATAGCGACGGTAGAATCGAATGATGTAATTCACCGCCTCTTCCGCTGAGTCCACGATGACGAAAAGACTCATATCTTCTTCATTGATCAGTTTTCGCTTCAAGAGTTGTCTAGTCACAAATCCCGACCAATCATCCCAGTAGTCGCAACCAGGGGCCTGGAGGCAGATGATCGGCTGAGGATCGCTCTTGCCGGTCTGGGCCAAGGTCAGAATCTCAAAGCCTTCGTCGTGCGTACCGAAGCCGCCTGGAAAGAGCGCGATCGCGTTGGCTTCCTTTTGGAACATCAATTTTCGTGTGAAAAAGTATTTGAAGGTAATGAGCTTTGGATCATCGGCGATCGTGGAGTTAGGACCTTGTTCGAAGGGCAGCATGATGTTGACGCCGAAGCTGTTATCGCGTCCGGCGCCCTCCTGAGCTGCACGCATGATCCCATCTGCCCCTCCCGTGATGACCATGAAGCCTTCCCGGACGATGGCTTGGGCGAACCGGTAGGCAAGTTGATAGTTGGGATCGTCGGAGAGCGTTCGAGCCGAGCCGAAGATACTGACCTTCTGACGATTGCGATACCCATGGAAAACGCTGAATGCATGACGCAGTTCTTTGACGGCACGATTTACGATTTTAACATCCAGGAGGTCTAAGTGCGCATCGTGGAGTTTCAGCAAGCCCGTCAGCAGTTCCGTCATGAGAGCGGCATGGAGGTCGTCCTCTCGACTGTCGAGGAGGGTACCGATTTGATGCAGGATCTCCTCTCGTGATAAGGCGGAACGTTGTCGAATTTGTGGAGATCTGCCAGTCGTAGCCATGGTTGTCCTCGGTTGTCCTCTTAGGGTGGATGAGACGAAAAATTGTACCAATGGAACGGGCGTTGGTCAAAGATTGCCGGATCTAGTGCGGTCTAAGAGACATCCAGAGATGTAGACAGAGTGGTCAGTACCCATGCTTTGATTCTGGATTGATCTGCGGGAGAGAGATCGGTGAATTGTATCTCGACACCCTGAGGTGTTGCCAGGGAGGAGCTTGTCGTGCGGGACACCGGTTCGACTCGCCCGTTGTTTAAGACGGTTCCTCGAATGGTCAAGGGACTTGTCGTCTCAGAGAGGCAAAAGCTCAATATGACTTTGGTCCCCGGCAGCAACAGCATGGGAGACTCGACCAAGGCGCCGGCATGACTGAGTTGTGAGATGACGCCCTGATGTTCATCTCCCACTCCTTTCCCCTCCATGATACTGATCGTGGCCGCGATGTTCGTTATGCATCGCTTTGGGGAAAGAATGAGGTCTCTCGCGGTGAGGACACCGACCGGTTGATCTTGTTTTGTGACGATGAGGATCGGTGTCCCCGTGGACATCATGAGCGCCGATGCCTCGTCCATCGCTCGATCATATTCAATAAATTGAACCGGTCGCGTCATGATGGTCCGGACTTCGATGTTATCCGGTTCGAGGCCCTGGGCGACGACTTTTTTGACGATGTCTGTCGGCGTCATGAGTCCGAACCGAGATTCTGTATCCTTGACTAGGAGGCAGGGCATTCGCTCGCGCTCCAAGAGCGAGGCTGCCTCGGTGACCGATACATCTCCTGGAATCTGCACTACGCCGGGCGTCATCATATGTGCAACCAGTATGGTTTGGTGATCCGCGGCTTTTGGCTGGTGATCGTCTTGGTCCGCCATTCCTCAACGAAGTCCTTTTTCCTCACGGATCTGCCCCCCTCCTGGCCGCAATGTATGCCAAGTATAGCAGAAGGTTCCTCGTGGCCATGAGAGGTTGGAAGCCTTGTCATTCAATGGTTTGACGGCATACACTAGGACAAAATGTTGACTGCCGGCAAGAGAGAAACGATGGTGTCGAGCGGGACTTATCATAGAGAATTCATTCGTCGGCTCAGGACCATTCCAGTGCATGGGCTGGGACTTTCTGTCGATGTGCATGCCCCTGGCCTCACTAGCTTGCGGCGAAGTCTACAAGAACGTCAAGTGCCGCCTGCGTATCTAGAAGTGTTTCGTACAACACCCACGGCCTTAGCATCCACCAGGAAACAGGTCGGCGACGGTCTGCTGACCTATCATGGCGAAGGGCTGTGGCTCACTCAACCTGAGATGGCCGATTCTACGGCGTTTGAACTGGAAATCGCTGAAGCCGCAAAGCACCTCATGTTGTTGCAAAGTGCCTGGCTGAATCACGAATGTGCGACAAAATATGTCGCCGGCTATCACTTCGGGACCTATGTCCCTCCCCTCTACACTTCGTTAAGCGCGGACGTGGTGGCCCACAATACACGATTGATCCAACATCTGCTCGATCAACAGTGTCGTTTGAGCAATGGGAACACGCCATTGATGCTGCTTGAAATGCCGCCACTCACCTACTTTGTCGCAGGGACGATGTCCATCCCGACATTTTTTCGGGTCGTCAGCGAACAGGCGCCCTGTGGATTAGTCTTGGACGTAGGCCATCTCTGGACGGTGTTTCGATATTCCGACGCGCATCGAGCTCTGTCGCTCACGCGATTTATCGAGGCTTTTCTCGACGAGTTTCCCGTGGATCGTGTGGTTGAAATCCATGTGGCGGGTCTGGCCGTTCATGAGTCGCACCGAGCCGTTGCTTCACGGCTGAGGCGTGATAAGGACGATGGCGCGCTTCCTGCCTGGATCGATGCCCATGCCGCCCCCATTCCGACCATCTTGTTCGAGATGCTCGATCAGATTCTCTGCCATCCACAGCTTACCAGCCTGAAAGGTCTTGCTTTGGAAGTGGATACGAAACCGGTCGATTTGATCGTCGATGAATTTGCGGAGTTTTCCCGACGCTATGGCGCGCTGATCTACCGGCTGACCAATGCAGGAGAGGCTGCACCGGATTTCGAGGTACGCTCCGTGTTGGAATGTTCGAGGAAGATACCGAGCACACAGCCTCTGCAAGAGGCCTACGATCGCTATGCACGAGTCTTGATGGGAAAAACCGAGCCAGTAGGATCGGAATGGAGCCCAGACAAGGCCGGGATCCAAGAGTTGGACCTCTATCGTTCACTCTATCTTCCCTATGAGATTCTTCATTGGGGAGGAAACCTGGAGGACATGTTTGTAGAATCCTGTCGTCGGCTCAGAGAGCGGGATGTGTCGCTCGACGGATTTGTGGCGTTCTGGTACCGTGAGCCAAGACTTCTCGTCGGTGCGAATGATTTCTTCTTGCTGAAGATCGAACGCTTCGTGGAGTTTGTCCATGAGGTGGCGCCTGAGGTACAAGGCCTTGCCGAACGAGAAGCGGAGGAGCTTCGGCAGGCCTACCGTTTCGCCAACGAACCCAGTGTTCCTGCGCACGTGAGCTGATATGAACTTTTGGCTAAGCCTCCCACGTCCGCTCATAGGGTTGTCTCCAATGGATGGTGTGACCGATGCTTGCTTTCGATCCATCATCGCCCAGCAAGGGAAGGCGGACGTCAGCTTTACAGAATTTACCCATGTCCATGACATCTGTCACGGACCGGAGATTCACTTGGAGACGCTCCTGTACAGCGAGAAGGAGCGTCCCATCGTGGCGCAGCTCTATGGGAACGACCCGAATCTCTTCTATCTGGCGGCACAGGCGGTGTGCGAGCTGGGCTTCGACGGGCTGGACATCAACATGGGCTGTCCGTCGAAGAGCGTGGCGTCGTCCGGATCAGGCGCAGGCCTGATCCGCACTCCGGAACTGGCTCGCACGATCATGCAGGCGACCAAACGCGGAATCGAGGATTGGGCAGACGGACAGACCCTCAAACAAGCAGGTTTTAAACCGCCGCGGGTCGCCGTCTTCGAACGTCTAAATCAACGGCGCGGCCAGAGCGGTCCCACCCCGCGACGCCGACTGCCCCTGTCCGTGAAGACCCGCATCGGTTATGACTCGGTGGCGGTTGAAGAATGGGTCGAAGAGCTTTTGACGGAGCGACCGGCCGTGATCTCGCTTCATGGACGAACGCTCCGGCAGATGTATCGCGGCCTGGCAGATTGGTCGGCGATTGCGCGTGCTGCGGCACTGGTCCGTGGAACCGGAACGTTGTTAGTGGGCAATGGGGATATTCAGAGCCTTGACGACGCGGCGCAACGGGTTCGTGAAACCGGAGTCGACGGAGTGTTGGTCGGACGGGGTGTGCTTGGCGCGCCATGGTTTTTTCGCTCGAAAGAGCAGGCCCGCCTGCAAGCCCGAGCCGCAAATGGTATTGATGGTAGGCGAGGCCCCGGTGAGGTATCGCTCAACCAACGGTTTGCCGTGTTGATCGACCATGCCCGACAGTTTCAGACGATGGTCGGACAAAAGCAATTCTACCGGATGAGGAAACATCTCGGTTGGTATTGTAACGGTTTCCCACATGCCGCCTCGCTTCGCGCACAAATGGTGCGGGTCTCTTCCGTCGAGGAGCTTCAGACGGTCCTGGCAGAGTTTCAAGATCGGGCGAAGGCCATAACGGAGCTATCTCAAGCCGAATCAGTCGATGAGCAGAGCGTGCTGGTTTCACGATGCAGCTAGTCCTGGCGTCGAGTTCGCCTCGCCGTCAGGAGCTTCTGGCTTTGTTAGGCCTTTCCTTTGAGGTGTGCCCGTCGGAGTTCCACGAGCACCCTGTTCCCGGGTTGTCACCGATCGAGCAGGTCAAGCGCTTTGCCCTCGAAAAAGCACGATCGGTGTCATTCGTGAAGCCTCGAGCTCTCGTGCTCGGCAGCGATACCGTGATCGATCTCGATGATCAACTGCTTGGGAAGCCGGTAGACCTTGCAGATGCTCGCATCATGCTGGCACGCCTGGCCGGCCGCTCCCATCATGTCCATACTGCCGTTGCTTTGTGTGATCGCGAGCGAAATTTCGAGTCAGTGGAAGTTGCTACGGCGGAAGTTCTGATGAAACCGGACCTCGATCAAGCGTATGAACGGTATCTTGCATCGACGGAATCGTTGGGCAAGGCCGGAGCCTATGCGATCCAAGGCCTCGGTGGAGACCTCGTAGAACGGATCGCCGGAGACTATACGACTGTCGTGGGATTGCCGCTGCGATTGGTCGCTCAGCTCCTACGATCCGCCGGCTATCCCATTTCCGTGAACGTCGAAGACCTGTACCGGCGTAAGTCATATGCAAACTGGAATCGGTTTGCCGCCTAATTGAAAAGGCATGACGGTTCACCTACAATGCACGCCATTCATCTCATGTCAGTGCAACAAAGGGAAAGTATGACCGTTCGTCAACTGCTGGCGTCGCTGTTGAGCGTGCTCGGAGTTCTTGCGGTAGGGAACAGTGGAGTATGGGCGATTGACGTCACCCTGTCGTCCGACGAGGCGCATAAAGCCCTCGAGACCGGGCGAATCCCGATGGAAAAGGCCAACTCACCGGAGGACGTGAAGAAAGTCCTCCAGCAAGCGGCCTTAACGACGCGCGTGGGGGCCGACCCGGAAAAAGAACCTTGCGGCGCAAGCGCTGTCCTCCGCACCAAGCGATATCGACTGGAAGCCTTTGGCCGGCAAGAAGCGGCGGAATCGAAGAAACGGAAGACGGACGTGCGCATGCCCGAGGAGTTCATCCAGAAAGTGATGGACATGCCCAACATGGAAATAGAAGTGCAGCTGTGCGGCGACGACGAGTATTTCGCCGAGGGGGCATTGATCGAATTACAGCAGGGGTCGAAGCGGATCAAGCCGATCGACATCGGCAAGGCCGAACGGGGGCGCAAAAACGAAGGCGATGGACCGGCCTTCCGGTCCCGCTTCACGGCGCTCTTCGCCTACGAACAGTTCGACCCGAATGCACCGTCCGTGTTCGTCGTCAATCTGCAAGACGGAAAGGAGATCAGAATTCCCGCCGACTTTTCCAAAGTGAAGTAATTGCCGATCACTTCCAGGCCTTCCTTCCTCGTTTCAGCAACGTTTTGAGCAGCGGTTTCATCTCCTTGCGGACGCGTTGGCGCCGGTGGCGCTGGCGTTCCACCATGCGTCCGGCAAGAAATTCGGCGCGGACACTCGTCGAGCACTTCAGAAACTGTCGAATATGGCGTTCCGCTTGGAGGGCATCCTGATGGATGCCGAGGAGATCTTGGACCGCCCGTGCGGATTTGATAAAGCGCCTGGCGGGTTTGCCCACCGAGCTGCAAGCGAGTTCAGCCGCATATCGGGCCCGTTTCGTCTTGATGCGGACCTGGTGCAAGTGAGCGTCCGTGGGGGAAGCGGCCAACCGGCGGATCGCCTTGCGCAGGTTCTTGAATTGTCGCTTGGCGAGTTGGGCTATGGTCAGGGAAGAATCCACGATTGGGGGACCCTGCGCCGCTTGTTGAAGCCGCCGGATGAGTTCAAAGTATCGAGGGCTCGTCAGTTCGCTGAGCACCATCTGCTGAACGGCCTCTCGTTGCATACGCAGATGGGCGATGAATTGTGCCAACAGCCGGCGATCTCGCGCATCCCATGCTACAGATTCCTCCGTGAAATAGGCAATCTGGACGTCGAGATCGCGGGCTGGTCCAAGCCTATCGCTCAGCCAATCAAGCTCCTGTTGCAGTGACGTCGCCCATTCCGGAAGAAGAATTGGCTGCGCGGTTCGGAGCACCGTGCGGAGGCGTCTCGTCGCGATACGCAGCTGATGCAGGCTCTCAGGCTCGGTGCCGAGCCTCGTGCCGGGATCGTGGGGGAGGGGCTGGGAGCGAGAGAGCACGAAAGAACTTGGGTCGTCCGTCGTGATCGGAGGCACCGGCCTCTCGCAGTTGCTGTTCGAGCGAACGAAGTGAGGCCTCGTCGCCCTGCCGTTGTTCGATTTCGAGTTCGCGAAAGCGCAGGATCGTACAACCGTTCTTATCGACCGACACCGTATCCAGGGCGATCTCGGCGATGGGTACTCGGCCCTGGCGTACCAGGAAGCCCCTTCGCCAGACGCGCAACGTCAGGACCGGCACCAATCTCCGATGTCCAAGGTGGAGAATCAGTAAGCTGCGGAGCGAGGCTGGCGGTTCGGCCTGGTCGCCGGGCACGTCTATCTCCTGCCGATCGTCTCCCAACGGAATTTTGAGCTGCCATGACTTCTTTCCCCGTTCGATTCGATGGCGAAGGGTGATCCGTGCATGAGCTAAGTCGTAAGCGACAGTGTCGTAGTAGGTCGAGATCAGCAGCCGTCGCGGAAGCGGTGTGCCGGGTAGCCGGGGTAGGCGGAAGTCGGCCTCAATCGCCAGCTTGAGTTCACGTTCTGCCTGTGACGAGATTGGTGCAGGACTGACATGAGATTCCTGATGTTTGCGAGATCGAGCCATTCAAACACCGAGAAGGACAAAGGTGGAGCGGCGTAGCGTGAACGTGTGGGGGCGAGAATGCAAGGCACGGTGGGGCATGAGGGAATAAGAAGAACGGTCGCCTAAGCAGACTGGCGACACGAAAGAGCGGTAGGAGGCTGCCTTGTTACGAAGGCAGCGACCAGGGAAGGGAGGGTCGTTAGAACTCGTCGATGGAGACCGGCCTGAGAAAGTCCCGAACCGATACCAACCCGATGAGTGCACCTCCTTTGGTCACGCCGAGATGGAGGGTACGATGCTTGTCCATCAGGTCGGCGGCTTCCGTCAGCGGCCGCCGCTCTTCGATGCCGGGCACTGGACTGCTCATGATGTCCTCCACCGGGACGAAGTAGGACACCTTATCGGCTCCCACGAATTTCTTGACGACGTCCGATTCCGTTACGATGCCGATGACCTGTGCCTGACGAGTTATGAGCAGGCTCTCTACGTTGCAGGCCTTCATCAACTTCGCGGCTTCCACGACCGAGGTGCCCGCGTCTACCGTCACCGGTTCCTTCTGCATTAGGTTGCCGACTGTGACCATACTGATCCTCCTTATTGGTTATGATTGTCTTGCTTGTATATTAACGGCGGAGTATTGCTCAAGAGTTAAGGTGAGATTACGTTGAAGTAAAATTCAAGGGGCGTCGCAGCAAGTTAACCACTTCGATCTCACCCGTGCAATCTCCGCAAAGGATAGCGGGGAGTGTCCAAGATCAAGCACCAACTCTTGACCTTGTCGGCTTAGTGCGTAGCGGACCAGTTCTACGGAAGCCCGGGTAGGGTTGGATCTTGAGGGTCTGGTGATGTAGAGGTAATGGGTTCGTGGAAAATGGTGAAAGCGATCTACTTTGCTCGGTACCAAAGAATTGGCATACCGGTCATCCATTATTGAAACCGTCGACAGCGGTGTTGCCACTCCAGGAGCTTCAACGAATTGTGTGCGAAACGCTTCGACATCCAGGTTGTCATTTTGAACAATGACTGCCGATGCGTGTCGAGCGACCGGCACTTCCATCGGTTCGTATCCAAATTCTAGGATAAAATCCGTGAGCTCGGATGGAGTCATACGGCGGGACATCGCCGTTACCTCCACCCGACGTTCGAAGAGCGCTACAAGGCCAGTTTTAGAGCCCTCTCGTATCACAGTGACCGTAAGGTCTGGATGCTGGCGGATTAAATCCTTCGCCCACCTTTCAACCAAGGGCTTCACTGTATCAGGCGCTGAAATGGTCAGGTTGCCGGTTACCGACATCTGCGAGACATAGAACGGAATGTCAGGATCGATCATCGAGTGAACTTGTCCACAACTCGCAGGAGGAAATAATAGCTGCGAAGTGACCATAGTCAGACAAAAGGCGAGAACCCATTGCGAACACTTCATCTGATCCTCCTTGACGGATGGCAAGGCACTATAAAAAACTACCAACGAGGCATTGCATCGGTATTAGGCGCCCATTACCGGTCAGTAAATTCTGAGAAAGCCAAGAGTGGAATTTAACACGGTTGGGATTCTTATCAGGTGGGAAGAGTAATGACTAAGCTGTACGGCGGGTGAAATTGGTGTAGGTGATGAGCCTGTGAAGCTGGACGTCGATATCCAATCAGGTTGCATCATCCACACACAAGCTGGCGCCACAGTGGTGGGATCGAATCTCACCTGATAGGTGAGCGACTTCTTCTCTCGACGAGAGCCGCTGGAACAGGAACGTCCTATTGCGGCTCTCGTCTGACCATTGCCGTTCACAGTTGCGTTTACTCCTCTCTCGAATCACTTCACCTACTTGCGCCGCACAGACAGCACTGCGTACGTCAGTCCCACAATGGCGCTCAACAGGAACGGTTCAATAATCCACGCTGTCATGGTTTCACCTCCTTTCAGGTTGTGATGGTTTAGTAGAGTTTTTCGCCATTTCATCCTTGATTGACACGATGCAAGCCTACTGAGTAACTATTTCTTTTTCGTTACCGTCGTGCCAATTCTGTGTGAAGGATGACGGGATAGTGTGAGCAGTAGGAGACTAGAGACGCTTCCCGGCTTTCCCTTATCGAAACCTTCGTGGCGCCGCACGGTTGAGTGTTGCCGGGCTGAGTGATGCGAGGTAGCTACAGTGTGGAATAGCTCCACCTTGGCGATGAGCGTGTCTCGCCCAAGGCCCGCTCAACGGGAACATTGAGGGGCAAAAGAAAGGCGGATCTTGATCATCCTGAATCATCGTCTTTACCTCCTGTATGGATGAACGCTAGGGTACGCAGCGTGAGAAGTTGACGTTAAGGGGAGGTTACGTGTCCATTAACACTTCAACAACTTTTACTTCTGGGCAAGGTCTACCATGACCGTGACGGCATGAGATCCATCACTCGAATTCTTCCCATCCACTCAAGCGACTTCCGAAAACCAGTGTTCGCTTTGTGGTAGATACGAGAATCAGTCCGTTTTCATTTTCCACACCCACAATACGCTCATGGACGTCCAACGGCTTCGAGGCGAACCCCCCGAGGAGTGGCGCGAATCCGACGACTCGTTCATTGGTGACCAAAACCGCCCCATAGTCATTGCTATGGAAGCGAGTCACTCTTTCCAGGACCCCTAATGCTTCTTCGAGCCACAGACCGTTGACGCCGCGAAATCCGTACAGGTGCCGATCCGTCCTGATGAGGCTGAAGGCGGGAAGGATTTTCCGATCGAGCACGTTTTCGTTCACGTCCAGTTCTTTCTTGCTCCACGTTAGCGCACGGCTTGAAAAACCCAACAATCGTCGGGATGTCACGACGATGCCGTTGATTCCGTTCGCGCCGGAACTGATCACGATTTCTTGGGCTCCCAACGGTATTTCCCTCCGGCCGCTGAGTTGGCTAGTGGCGACGGCCATACCCGATTCGAACCATAAAGCGACCTCAGATTGAGAGTCTGCTGGAGCGACGACTGGTGTACACATCATAGTCACGGAAAGGCAGGCTATGCAGAAGAACCGGACTAAAGGATAAAGGGGTTTAGTCACCTTCATATTCCACAGAGCTGGATTTGTATCGCCTACATTCTTCTGTCAGATCAGACACGGACACTTAGTGACCGGCTCCCATCGGAAGAAGCGAAAGGACGATGGAAAGTGTGATCAGAATGATGATAATCCACTCCAGCACTTCCATCCGTCTGGTCCCGGCTCGATCCGACATCTTGCCGTAGATGCTTTCCAGTGTCTGCAGCTTGCGCAGGATGCTCGCATCCCACGACTCCAAGTGAAAACGCTGCGAGACCAGGCGATAGACTCGCGCAAGATACTGGTCGCCGAGCAGCTTCAAGGTGTTGGTGACGCGTTCAAAAATTAAGGCGCTGTCGACCTGAAGCTGCGCAATGTGCGTCATGTCTTTTTCGTGAGAGCCGGGCAGCGATAACAGTCGAGGTTTCCGAGACAACGCCTCGTAGCCTTCATCAAGGGCACGATCGAGCTGTTCGTCGAGTATTCGCATCTCCAGCAGCTCGACGTTGGCGAATTCAAGAACCGCACGGACGTCATCCATCTCCCTGCCGAACAGCACGGCCGAATGCCAATCGATGACCGCTGCATCCTCTTGTCCGAACGAGATTCGGCATGAAACGGCGTCCGCCACTTCTTGCTCGGAAAGCGGAGTCCGTTCTGCACGCAGGATATGAGCCAAGTCGGTTTCATTGCTCGTCCATAACGGAGGTTTCTCCGGCACATAGGACTCAATCGAGAAGATAATGTAATCCTCCACCTCTTGTGCAATGGACGGCCGTTCAATTGCTGGACTCAGCACTTGGAGCAGCTGTTCGACGCGGGTACGTGATTCGGTCAAGAGTTGTTCATTCTCGTAGAGCGATTCGCTCAGGTCTAGCAACCGATCGAACGGTCCGTCGATCGGGAAGCGATAGGTGATGGTGACCGCACCGAAGTCATACACCATCGCTTCGACCGTCGGACTGGCCTGATACCGACTGATGTCGAACACACTTCCTTCCTGAATGAGCCGCAGCGGGGCCGGTCGATACTCGAAGTACTGAGGGGCCCTGGTCTTATGGCGTAAGCGCCCCCGTTCCGTCCCGGCGATGATTCGACGTTCCGCCTCAGTCAGGTTGATGGAGAGGCCGACATCGTAGGCGAAAAGAGCGAAGCAGGTCCCTTTGGTGATGGTGACATGTTCCGGCACGGGAGTTTCCTCGCAGGTCTTCATTCTAACATTTCAGATCTAGGTCACTGAGGGTTGCCAGATCAGCAGCCAAAAGCGCCACTTTCTCAGTGTCTGCACAGTAATTGTTAACGAGATCGTTACCGCCTTTTGATCAGTCTGTAACGGTCTGCTGCCACAGTGAACACGAAGTCCCAGTCACCATCCTTGCTGCTCGCCATGTTGGTATTGCCTTCGCGTTCCAAGCCGACAATATCACCGGCAAGACATGGCATGTGGCGCTGTTTGGACCGGAGTCGGGCGCCGCGCTGGCCACTGTCGTGGGAGTGCTGGTGGATGTCCCTGTCATGCTTTCCGTCTGTACATTCTGTAATAGGACACGCCTATGGTTTCCAGTGGAGCAGCTGGCGTGAACCCACCGTCCTGTTTCTTTATGTGCGGACAACTCCTGCCGCAGTCAGATGGTGGAGGGACGGAGAGTATCGGAAAAAGGAGGGGAAGTTCCTATACCCGAGGGTGGTCCAAGAGTTTGTAGCCAAGCGTCTTGACCGAGACGATCAGGTCATTGAGAAGCGGCACTTTCAGTTTCAATCGCCGGACATGGACGTCGACGGTCCGTGTCGTGCCATAGTAGTCATAACCCCAAACCTCATTCAGGAGCACTTCCCGAGTCTGTACTCGGCCAGGATGACGTAATAAATGCTCCAGCAGTCCGAATTCCTTCGCCGTGAGCGGCACTTCTTTCCCTTTCACTGTCACTTCATGTCGCGTCAGGTCCATGTGTAGGGCACCGTACACGAAGGACGTCGGCTTTTGATCGTTTGTCCGTTCCAGCCGACGGAAGAGGGATTTGACCCGAGCCATTAAGGTCTTGGGGCTGAAGGGCTTGGTGATGTAATCATCGGCTCCGAGCTCAAGCCCCACAACCGTATCAGCTTCTTCTTTCTTCGCCGTCAGCATGATAATGGGCAACAGCGCGGTCTCAGGCTTGTGGCGGAGGGCTTTACATACCTCTAAGCCGTCCATTTGTGGCAGCATGAGATCAAGAATAACCAAATCAGGATGCTCAGAGACTGCAAGGTTGATTGCTTCAAGACCGGTTTTGGCGATGCTCGGATGAAATCCTTCCTTCTCAAGGTAGTGCTTGACTAATTGTGCAATGTCCTGTTCGTCTTCTACGATGAGAATTTTCCTGGGACGTTGTGAGACCAAGAGTCTTCCTCCCCCTCTTACTTAAATTCGTGTCTATAACGATACGCGATCTGTGTTACAGACTCATTAAATGTGGAAATCTTGAAGGGGTGTCTTTGTTGAGTAAGTAATGAGGTTAAACGGTCGGTTCGTTCAAGCGGATGGTATACAGATAGTGGTAAAGCCCGTTGCGGGCCATTAACTGGGCGTGGTTGCCCTCTTCCACCAGTTTGCCCTTGTCCAAGACCAGAATACGGTCCGCACGTTGGATGGTCGACAGCCGGTGGGCGACGACGAAGGTTGTCCGTCCTCTCATGAGGTGTTGAAGGGCTTCCTGAACCAGTCGTTCCGATTCGGTATCGAGCGATGAGGTGGCTTCGTCCAGCAACAGGATACGGGGATTTTTCAGAATGGCCCGCGCGATCGCGATCCGTTGGCGTTGTCCGCCTGAGAGGTTGACCCCTTTCTCACCCACTCGGGTTTGATACCCATCCGGCAAACTAGTGATGAAGTCATGAGCATGGGCGGCTTTGCTTACCTCCAATACGGCTGCTTCAGTCGCTGCCATATTGCCATAGCAAATGTTATCGAGAATGGTGCCACCAAAAAGGATCGTTTCTTGTGGAACCAGCGCGATCTGTCGGTACCAGCTTTCAATAGTCACATGGCGCAAGTCTTTCCCATCGATCGTGATGCGGCCTTCCGTCGGATCGTAGAACCGGTGCAGAAGGTTGATGACGGTGGTCTTGCCGGCGCCGGTGGGCCCCACCAACGCGACGAGTTCGCCGGGTTTGGCCTCAAATGAGAGGTCCGATAACACCGGATGTTGAGGATCGTAGTCGAAACTGACTCGTTCGACTCGGATGTGTCCTGCGACTGTTGAGAGACTCTGTGCCTCAGGTTGATCCGCAATTTCCGGCCGGGCATCAAGAATCTCAAAGACTCGTTGCATGGCACCCTGCGCCTCTTTGAGCTGCGTAAAGATGCGGGCTCCTGAGCTGAATGGGCCGATGAGGATGCCGGCAAAGAGGACGAAGGCGAAAAGTTCCCCTGGCGTGACCGTCCCTTCGATGACTTGCCGCCCACCGTACCACAGCACCGCCGCTGCTGCGGAGAACGTGACCAGGCTGATCACTGGAATGAAGACGGCCATGATGCCCGCTCGATGCAGGGTGAGACGAAGCGTGTCGTTCACCTGGGTGGCGAAGCGGGTTTCTTCTCGCTGCGTTTGCACGAAGGATTTGACGATGCGAATCCCGGAAATCACTTCTTCGACCAACGTGCTGAGTGTGGCGGTGTGGTCCTGAATTGAGGTGGAGAGCGCCTTCAACCTGCGGCCGAAGAGTTTGGCCACGAACACGAGTAACGGAAGCAGGATCAGGATCAGCAGACAAAGGCGCCAATTCATCATGAGGAGAAAGGTAATGCCTCCGACGAAGGTCACGAGTTGCTTGACCGTGTCGATCGGGGTTTCTGTGACGATGGATTGAATGACTGTGACGTCGTTCATCACTCGCGACAGCAATTCCCCGGTTCGGCGCCGTGCGAAAAAATCGACCGTCAATGTCTGCAGGTGGCCGAAGAGATATTTGCGAAAGTCAGCCACAACGTGTTGAGAGACCCACGCAGTCAGGTAGCTATGGCCCATCGAACACAACCCCTGCACGATCACCAGGCTAAGAAACAGGCCGATCGATCGAGTCATCCGGTCGGCGTCGTGTTGAACGGTGACGATGTCCCAGAGGGTGCCAGCCAGTCGAACCAACGCGAGATTAATGAGCGCCACTCCGCTTACCAGGAGTCCTGCCAGAATCAAACGCGCCAAATAAGGGCGTACGAACGGGAGAAATCGTTTGAAGATCCACATCGTGGTCAGGCAGTGCGATCAGACACGGAATCGTGTTCCGGCTTACGGTGATGGTGACTGAATGTGCTGACGGGGTGAGATGAAACGACTAGAGTTGAGCGATCGACTCAATCAGGTTCTTATTGATCGCAACGAAATCCGACCGCTCCTTATCGTCGATCACGACGTCGGTCAGGCTGATGAAGAGACGCGCTTCTTCGTTGATCGCATCGGAGACACGATTCCGCATCGGAGGCACCAGGAAGTCTCCCACGTAGGTACAATTGACCGTCCGTACGCGGATGCGGACTTTCTTCCCCTCGGCCACGGTTTCCTCCTCCCGCCACGCCGGCTGAGCTTAGCTTTTTCGGCGAAGAAATTTCTGTCGTTGGCGCAGCTTCTTGTACTTGTGCTTGCGCATCTTCTTTCGTCGTTTTTTCAAGACACTCGACATGTCTGTATCTCCTAAGAGGGCCCGAGTCTAAAAGACTTCCGCTGAAAATGCAAGCTCACGGCACCTTTTCGCCTTATGCTATACTGCAGCGCCATGAACTTTCGAAGGGACGGTTTGTCACAGCCAACAGCTGTCGCGTGGCTCATCATGCTCGCCGTGGCGGTCATTGGGTGCTCGTCGAAGACCATTCGATACCCGGCCGAGCATGAGCGACTGCTCCGTATCGATCAAGCGTTGGAATCCTTGCGGAGTGCCTATGAACAAAAGGATCGGTCCGGGTTCCATGCCATGTTGTTGCCGGTGGATCAGCTGGACGAACTGCGACGGCAGGTCGACATGGACTTCGAAACCTTTTCCTCCATCTCGCTCGAGTTCAAGATTGAGCGGGTCGTGATCGAAAAAGAAGATATCGACGTCTTCATCCATTGGCAGGGGACGTGGAAACGAGACGCCGATGACATGGGTGTCCGCCAACGAGGCCATGCACGGTTGCAATGGGTTGGGACGCACTCGATTCTCTTGCGCAGCGCGCAGGGAGATTTACCCTTCGGCATGAAGACGAAACAGATGTTGTCGGAACCCCCCCCATCGCCAACTCCCCTACGTTAACGATGCCGCGGAGTACCTTGGGAGCGGATTTTCTTGTCATCGGTAGTGGAGTCGCAGGGCTCCGTGCCGCCTTGGACCTCTGCCGAGTCGGTCAGGTGATCGTTCTCACCAAGGGCCATCCCTTACAAAGCAATTCCATCTTCGCCCAAGGCGGGGTAGCCGTGGCGTTGAGCGAAGAAGACGATGTATCAATCCATATGACGGATACGGTGAAAGCCGGACACGGTCTGTGTCGCCGTGACGCGGTGCGTGTGTTGGTTGAGGAAGGACCAGACCGAATCCAAGAGCTCATCCGGTGGGGAGCCAAGTTCGACAAAACCGGCGGGAAATTTGCTTTTGCGCGTGAAGCGGCTCACAGCCGCAGCCGAATTCTCCGCGCGCGAGGCGATGCGACAGGAAACGAAATGGTGCGGGTGTTGATGGCACAGGCCGCACGACAAAAGCGGATCGTCCGGCTGGATTATCACTTCACCGTCGATCTCGTGGTTGAGGAAGGCCGATGTTGCGGGGCCGTGGTGCTCGATGAACGTTCGGGAAAACAATTCATCATTCCTGCTAAGGCCGTCGTCCTGTCGACGGGAGGGGCGGGACAGATTTTTGCCCGCACCACGAATCCACCCAATGCGACCGGTGACGGCATGGCCATGGCCTTTCGTGCAGGCGCGGAACTCCAAGACATGGAATTCGTCCAGTTTCATCCAACGTCGCTGTATTTGCCGTCGAGCCCGCCGTTTTTGTTGTCGGAAGCCATGCGAGGAGAGGGAGGTCAGCTGCGCAACAATAGGGGAGAAACGTTCATGCAACGGTATCACCCGCTTGGTGCCTTGGCTCCTCGGGATATCGTTGCACGGGCTATCTGGGCGGAAATGGCGGCGACCCGTGCGAGGCATGTCTACCTCGATGTCACGCACTTGGGGGCCGGTTTCGTCAAACGGCGATTTCCGACGATCTATGCGACCTGTCTACGCCACGATATCGATATCACGGAAGAATGGATACCGGTTTCTCCGAGCGCCCATTACATGATGGGTGGAGTGGCGATCGACATCAACGGAGCGACGACATTACCGGGTCTTTATGCGGCCGGTGAGGTGGCGTGCAGCGGTGTGCATGGCGCCAACCGACTGGCTAGCAATTCACTGCTGGAGGGATTGGTGTTCGGGATGCGGGCCGGCGTTGCCGCTATAGCCTGGGCTGCTCGCCATTCCATCCCCGATGTGACTCACCATGTGGAACGATTGAGGCGCGGTCGATTGGAACGATTGGAGGATGCCGAAAAAGTACGCAGCTCGCTTCGACGGACCATGTGGGGACAAGTTGGACTTGTCCGGTCTCGGGAGTCGCTCATTCGCGCCACGGCTCAGCTTGCACGGTGGGAACAGATGGTGTCCAGACCCTTTGCGGGAAGAGCCGATCTGGAGGTCAAGAACATGGTCCAAGTGGCGCATTGCGTCGCGGAAGCGGCGCTCTGGAGAGAAAACAGCGTGGGGGCTCATTACCGATCCGACTTCCCGGAATCCAAACGGCCGGGCTGGAAACAGCATAGTCGATTGTGTTTGAGAATCCCGACTACCGGCCGGACGGAATCGAAGACACGGGGGCGGGTTGTGGCATTGCGTACTGCGAAGACGGGATGACGTGGCCGGTCACGGCAAGGTCACGAGCGAGGAAAAGTCGATAATACCGCAAGACCTTGCGGACATATTGGCGGGTTTCGTCGATCGGCGGAAGCGTGCGATAACGATCAACGACATGCTCCCCTGCGTTATAGGCCGCGAGCGCCAGTGGAAGGTTGCCGCGGAATCGGTCGAGCAATTGGCGTAAGTATTTCGTTCCTCCTCGGATATTGTCCTCGGGATCATAGAGGTCCCGGACCTCCAATCTCACCGCTGTTTGAGGCATCAATTGCATCAATCCGATGGCCCCGGCTCGCGAGACCGCACGAGGGTCGAAATCCGATTCGGCCTTGATGATGGCGCGGATGAGCGCGGGGTGTAGTTGATGTTGCCGTGAGAATCGACTGATCACTGGTTCCAACTCTTCCTCTGAAAGAACGGGATGCAGCCGATTCGGATGGAGGTCGATCCGACGGTACCGATTGTCAGAGGGAACGTTGGTAAGCGATATCGTCCCCTTGGCATCGATGTATTGGTAAATCTCTGCCTGCATATCACTGGGAAGAGTCAGCAAGATGCTGCCGCTCACTGCAAGAAGGACGGCCATGCCAGGCCGGCTGACTGAGGCGCGGTACAGTTTATTCAGGATCGGCATGGTCAAACGATAGCAGCCTGTCATTGTCTGTCAAGAAAATGCAGATCCTGTGCCCTGGGGGGAAATGTGAAGAATACGGGAGATGATGTTTATCGACAGAGAGTATTGTCGCCGAATCGGGCTCGAGCTGCTATGAATTGCTCTCTGAGCTTCAGGGTAAGCGGACCCGGGTTTCCGTCACCGATGGGTCTACGGTCGACGGAAGTCACGGGCATGATTTCCATGCTGGTGTTTGTTAAAAAGCACTCGTCGGCCCGGTACAACTGGTCAACGGTATAGCGACCTTCTTCGACGTGGACGTTGAGTTCCCCCGCCAACCGAATCACGATCATTCTGGTGATGCCGTCGAGTATGCCGCATTCCAGAGCAGGTGTTCGCAGCGTCCCATCCATCACAAAGAACACATTGCTGACGGTGCATTCGGTCACATGCTGTTCCCAATTGAGCAAGACACTGTCGAAGGCGCCTGCTGCGATCGCTTCGCGTTTAGCTTGGATATTGTTCAGGAAGTTTGTGGTCTTGATCTGTGGCGATAAGGCGCTCGGCAAATTCCGCTTGGTGCAAGATACGATCACGTTGACGCCCGTTGCATAGAGATGGGACGCCGGAGGTACGAGAGGCTTGGCCATCACGACGACGGTCGGCGACGGACAGAGTGCCGGGTCTAGTCCGATATCTCCGGTTCCTCGGGAAATGGTGATCCTTAGATAGGCGTCTCGTAGATCAGTCCCGACCTCGTTGCGTACCATCGCCTCATGCAGAATGTCTCCCCAGCGTTTAGCTGGAATCGGAATCGTCAGGCCGATGGCTGCCGCGGAACGGAACAGCCGCGATAGGTGTTCGTCTCGCATAAAAATACGGGAGCCGTATGAACGAATCGTTTCATACACCCCATCACCGTACAGAAATCCATGGTCGAAGACGGAGATCACAGCCTCTTCGCCCGTGACGAACTTGTTATTTAGATATATCCACATGAGCTATGAGAATGCGCTGAAGAAGGCCTGAGCTTTATGGATCGTTTCCTCATACTCGCGAGCCGGATCTGAGTCGGCCACGATTCCCGCTCCGACCTGAAGATAGCCCACGGTGTTCCTCATGACCAGTGTGCGTATCAGGATATTGAAGTTGAGGTCCCCGCTCCAGCTGAGATAGCCCATTGAGCCGGTGTAGGGACCACGGCGCACGGGTTCCAATTCTTCGATGATTTCCATGCAGCGGATCTTCGGTACGCCGGTGATCGTTCCACCAGGGAACATGGCTTGCAATAGGTCAAAGCCGGTCGCGTGATCCTTGAGGGTGCCGGTCACCTGTGAGACCAGGTGGTTGACATGAGAATACTGCTCTAGCGTCATCAATTCATCCACCTGGACGCTTCCGAAACGGCAGACTCGACCGAGGTCGTTCCGCTCAAGGTCGACCAACATGATATGTTCCGCACGTTCCTTTTCGTTCGTGCGTAATTCCTCGATCAGCCGATGATCGTCGTCGGCGTTTTTGCCACGAGGCCTGGTTCCCGCGATCGGCCTCGTATCGGCTCGACGCCCTTCCAGTCGAACGAGCCGTTCAGGTGAGGAACTGATGAGCCGTATCGTATCGAACCGGAGTATCCCCGAGAAGGGAGACGGGTTCAACGCGCGCAAGCGACCATAGACAGATAAATCAGTTTGAAGGTTCTCGAGAGAGGAGAATGCTGCACAGGTTACGTTGAAACGGTGGGAAAGGTTGGCTTGATAGATGTCACCCGCTGCGATGTACTCCTGACAGCGGCTCACGTTCCGGCTATAGACGTCCGATTTCTGCTCCGATGTAAACGTCAGGCGACCGAGACGACTCCAGTGCGCGTCGACCGTGTCAGGCTTGGTCAATCGAGCTTCGAATTCGGCCAGCCGATCCCTTCCCTCACGAAACAGTTTTTCCCGAGGTTCGCCCAAAAATCGTTCTAGTGGCGGACAGAACATGAGTACGAGACGATTCGACTCATGGTCGATTGCGGCGACGAGATCGAAAAATGCGAATTCCAAATCGGGGGTGGCAAGGTCGTCCAAGGCCAAGGACGGCAACCTCTCGAACTGGCGCGCGAGATCATAACTCAAGTAGCCGACCGCGCCGCCGAAAAATGGCGGAACATCAGGAGGGCGAGCGATCCGCTGACGGTTCAGGATGTGAGCGAAGCTTTGAAACGGAGATGTTCCTGAGTCCATGCCGCCTTGAGTCGTTCGACACACAAACGTATCCCCCTTTCCATACAGCGTCTGGTAGGGATCGGCACCAAAGTACGAATACCGTCCCATGACACTCTCACCGTTGCCGCTCTCAAAGAGAAACGAAGGGTGTCGAGCTGAGGCGATCTTCGCGTACAGTTCAAACGGATTTGCTGAGGGAGAGGGGCGTGTCAGGACGAGAGGCGACGGAGAGCCATGCAAAAATGAAGTCGAGGAAGGTAAGGCTCTCGGCATAGTCGGTACGTGTCCAACACAAAGCAGTTCAATATACCGCAGCAAATTTTGCACGCATAGACCTCTAACCGCTTGACATTCCAAGGACGGTTTTGCTTAAATTGCGAACCCCATCACGGGCAGAGTTCTGCTCATGTGCTCTCGCCTTCCGTGGGTTTGGGATGCCCCCTCAACAAGATCCCTTATACGCGGGGCTCGGTCAGGCCGTTCGAATCGGAACGGAACTGCTGGCTGCGCTAATCGTCGGAGGCGGGCTCGGGTGGGTGATCGATACCTATCTGTTAGGAACAACTCCGTGGGGACTCGTCATCGGGTTAGTATTCGGTCTGGTCGCCGGAATGAGGAACGCCTATCGGTCCGCACAGCAGTGGCAAACCCCGCCGGATAATGAGAATAAACAAGGATAGTCATGGAAGAAAGTCCGCTCCATCAATTTGAACTTCATCGCTGGATTCCGATCTCGATTGGTGGATTGGATATTTCCATCAATAAAGCCGTCATCTTTATGTGGGTCGTTATCGCTCTGGCGTCAGTGCTCATGGTCATGGCAGGGTCGTCGCGTAAGCTGGTACCCGGTAAGCTGCAGAGCCTGGCGGAGATGATGGTGGATTTCATTCGCAACATGATTCTGGATACGATGGGGAAAGATGGGATGCGGTTTTTCCCTCTCATCGCTACGCTCTTCCTGTTTATCCTGTTCTCCAATTACATCGGGTTGATTCCCGGCACCTACACCGTGACAAGTCAAATTATTGTTACGGCTGTGTTCTCCTTTCTGGTGTACGGAATCAGCTTAGTCATAGGGTTCTGGTTACACGGAATAAAGTTTTTGAGCATTCTCGTTCCACCTGGCACGCCCGGATGGCTGGTGCCCCTCATGATTCCGATCGAAATCATCAGCCAGTTGGCGCGGCCTATTTCACTGGCTGTTCGACTCTTTGCGAATATGACGGCGGGCCACGTGATGCTCGCGGTGCTGTTCAGCCTCACGATCGGTGGTGGATTATTGATCGGGTGGCTGCCCTTCGTGTTTACGGTCGCGATATACGGATTGGAGTTTGGTATTGCGTTCATTCAAGCCTATATTTTTACCATCTTGACGTGTGTCTACTTGGGGGACGCATTTCATTTACATGGTCATGAGGAGCACGCGCATTAGCGCGTGCGAGTTTAGACAAGAGAGGAGTACGCCATAATGGATTCAGCAGCAGCAGGGTTGATCGGCATGGGATGCGCCGCGGCAGGGTTTGCCGGGGCTGGGGTGGGGATCGGTTACATCTTCGGAAAGATGATTGAAGTGGTCGCACGTCAGCCTGAAGCAGAAGCTCGAGTCACAAAGTATATGTGGATTGGGTTCGCGCTGGTAGAAGCCATCGCGTTGTACGGCTTGGTCATTGCCTTCATCATCATGGGCTTCCGCAAGTAGAGGCAGGATCAGTTGAGGTCAAGGCCGAGAGAACGGATCTGAACCTCAGCCTGAACCTCAACCTCCTGAGAAAAATTATGCCACAGTTTGAATCGGACTTTTTTTCTTCATTGATCTTCTGGGAGATTGTCTCGTTCGGAATTCTCCTATTCGTGCTCTACAAGTATGCATTTCCCGGCATCTTGAGCGCCTTGGAAGAGCGTGAAAAGAAGATTAAAGACAGCCTCGATCAAGCCGAGCAGCACCGGTCCGAAGCCGAACGACGACTCAAGGAATATGAGGCCAAGCTCAATGCAGCTGGGAAGGACGCCGAGGCAATTCTTACGGCGGCAAAGGAACGTGCTCAACGGTTGCTCGACGAAAACGAACAGCGGTTGACCGCAGAGGCGGAGCGTATCAAGGGTGATGCGACGCGGGAGATTGAGCAAGAGCGCCGTAAAGCGCTACAAGATATTCGAACCCAGACGACGGAACTCGCTCTTATGGTGGCGGAAAAAGTGGTTCAGCGAAGCCTCACAGAGGCTGATCACAAGAAGTTTGCAGACGAAGCGCTTGAGGCACTTTCGAAATTACAGCCGCGCTGACACATTGAGATTTCTGGTGGAGTCATTTCAGGGTGACTCCACCGGCCCGATATCCCTCCAAATCCACCGTCACGAATTTAAATCCTAGTACCTTCAGCTTGGCGCTGATCGCTGCGCGCCGATCAGATTCCAAGAGCCGAAGAAGTTCCTCCTGTGCCAATTCAATCCGTGCGATCTCACCGTGATTTCGCACTCGAAAATGACGAAACCCTTCACGATGGAGCATGGCTTCGGCTTCTTCAACTCGGCTTAGTTTTTCCAGTGTGATCGGGATTCCACGTGGGATTCTCGAGGAAAGGCAAGCTGCGGCCGGCTTGTCCCAATTCGACAGCCCGAGTTCCTTGGCCAAGGTGCGGATGTCGGCTTTCGACAGTTCGGCCTCCACGAGCGGGCTGCGCACACCCCATTCCCGGGCGGCTTTGATGCCGGGACGGTCATCTCCCAGATCATCCAGGTTGGTGCCGTCCACGACATACGCGGCAGCCTTTACTTGCCGCACATTCCCAAGAAGTTGGTACAAGTCGGTCTTACAGTGAAAGCAACGGGTCGCGTCATTCCTCACGAAGTCATCAATGGCCAGCTGGTCCGTCTGGACGGTTTCATGACGGGCGCCGATCTCTTGAGCGACCCGTTCGGCGGCTTCCAACTCAAGAGATGGAAACGTCGGGGAGATGGCCGTGATGCCGACCGCCTTCTCGTGGAGTTGGTCGTGTGCAACTTTAAGAACGACGGTGCTGTCGATTCCACCGGAATAGGCCACCACGACCGAGCCCATCTCCGTCAGAAGGGTTCGGAGCCGATTGAGCTTCTGTTGAAGAAAGGACGGTTGCATAATATTCCGCTGTCCGTGGGTCTAGTGACGAACTTTTGCCTTCGCGATATTGCCGACCACGACGAGCGCGTAATGCTGAGGGTCCAGGTATTGTTTTGCCACTCGCAGCACGTCCTCTTTCGTCACGCGTTCAATCCATTTTGGGTACTGACTAAAATAATCAAACCCCAGCCCAAAAAACTCTACTTGTGCCAAGACTTGCGCCAGCTTCGCCGTAGAATCCAGCCGTAAGGGGAAGCTGCCCATCAAAAATGCCTTGGCGTCGGCCAATTCCTGATCGGTGACCGGAGCCTCTCGAATCGCTTTCATTTCGGCCAAGACGCCGTTGATGGCCTGATTGGTGGTTTCAGTGCGAGTCTGGAGGTTGATCCAGAAAGGACCCGGCATCAGCCGGCCGTCGTAATGACTGGTAATGCCATAGGCGAGCCCCTGCTTGTCTCGAATGGTATCCATGAGTCGTGATGAAAATCCTCCGGCCCCTAGAACGTGATTCATGACGGTGACGGCGTAAAAATCAGGGTTGGTCCGGCTGATCCCGGGGTGACCGATGACGATGGTCGATTGTGTGAGATCCCTTTCGATAAGCTGCACGATTTTTTTGTCGATGACGGCCGGCTTCTTGATCGTTCTGGGTTGTGCGACCCCTTTCTTCCAGGATCCGAAATGTGTCTGGACGAGCGCGGTCGCTTGTTCCACCGTTACGTCACCGACGATGGTGAGGATGACCTGATTGGGAAGATACTCTTTGGCGTAGAAGCTCTGCACATCAGCCAAGGTGATCTTGCCTAACGTGTCCTCCGTCCCGTTCACCGGCCACCGGTAGGGATGATTCTGAAAAACCACCTGATTGAAGGCCTTCATGGCGACATGACCGGGATCGTCATTATCACTGGTAATTTCTCCAAGGATCTGCGATCGGACTCGTTCGAACTCTTGTTTGGGAAAAGCGGGGCGCTGAAGAATATCGGCGAGGAGTGTGAACCCGAGATCGATGTCTTTCTTCAGTGTACGCGCCGATGCAGTCGTGAAATCTTCGTCCGCCTGGACTGCCAGCGACCCACCGACAAAGTCGATCTGTTCGGCCAGCTGTCTGGAGGATCTGGTTGTCGTGCCTTCATCGAGGAGGCTGGCGACTAAATTCGCCAGACCGGCCTTTTCCGGAGGGTCCTGCGCGGAACCGGCCTTGATGAGCGCGTGGATTTCAACGATAGGGAGGAAATGCTGTTCCAGTACGAGAACGATCATTCCATTCGGGGTGGTGAATTTCGTGGGAGAAATGTCAGCGGCATGCCCTGGCCTGCCGATACATACTCCCCATAGGACCAACAACACCATGCTGCTTACCGACCACCGTCGACCGGATCGAGGGACGGGAGAAGGGCGCCTCGGGTCTGTCGGCTCGGTCAGCATGGTTCTTCTATGACTTTCCTTCATGGACGGCCGTGGGGACCGAGTCAGGGGAGGGAGGAGGCAAAGGAATTAAAATGCCGATGGTCCGATTGTCCTGGGAGAGGTATTGTTTCGCAACTCGCTGAACGTCTTTCGCCGTCACCGCACGGATACGTTCCACGAATTGATCGATCCGCCGCCAGCCGGCCCCGACGGACTCCGCCTGTCCCATCAACATGGCATGGCGAAAATTCGAATCTTGCTCGAAGACGCGCGCCGCCTCGACTTGGTTCTTCGCCCGCTGAAGCTCCAGCTCGGACGGAGGCTCATTCTGGAGCCGCACGATCTCACGCTGGATCGCTTCCTCGACTCCTTCGACCTTCGCGCCGGGATTCACCACTGAGTAAAAATAAAACAGTCCTGGATCCGTCTGGAGCACACTGTACTCGGCGCCGACGGCCAACGCATTCTTCTGGTCATAGACCAAGCTCTGGTAGAGGCGGGAGCTTTTCCCGTGAGACAGAATGGACTCGAGGATGTCGAGAGCATACGAGTCGTCACTAGAGTAATTAGGGACGCGAAATCCCATCATGACAAACGGGACCTGCGCTTCCCGTTTCAGGAAAAAACGACGTTCGCCGCGCTGCTCCGGTTCCGGGGACAACGTCTGCTTGGGGGAAGGACCTCTGGGGATCGGCTCAAACAGCCGTTTGATCGTCGGAAGTAAAGTTTCGGCTTTGATATCGCCCACCACCACGAGGGTCGCATTGTTGGGAGAGTAAAACGTGTCGTAGTGGCGTTGCAAGTCTTCGAGAGACATCGCCTCCAAATCGGCGAACCATCCGATGACGGGCCAATGATAGGGATGGCTGAGGAATGCGTGAGCGAACAGCGCTTCAACCAACGCACCCTGCGGGTCATCCTCCGATCTGAGGCGGCGTTCTTCTTTCACGACGTCGCGCTCGGTCTGGAATTCATTGTGATCGAGAATGAGGCCCTGCATCCGATCGGCCTCCAGCTCGAGCGCCAGACCGACACGATCGGCTGCCAGATTCTCAAAATAGGCGGTGAAGTCTTGTCCGGTAAACGCGTTGTCGATTCCGCCGTTCTTTCTGATGATTCGAGAAAATGACCCTTTCGGATACCGCGCCGTGCCTTTGAACATCATGTGCTCGAGCATGTGCGAGAGGCCGGCCCGTCCCATGACCTCGTTGCGCGAGCCGACTTTGTACCATACCTGCACCGTGGCCACTGGAGCTTTGGGCACCTCGACCAGCAGCACCTTCATCCCGTTCGACAAAGTGTATTCGTTCGGTTCTGCTCCAAGCGAAATAGAGATGGGGCCAAAGATGAGAAACGCCGCTAAGGGTGCTAGGAAGTGGATAGCCCGCATGATTATCACGAAAATCGAATTTGTCATGCTAGCAACGAGTTTCGTTAGGTGTCAAGGCAAGGAGCTTCGACTGGTGGGGAGTTCCCCCAAGTTGTCCGCAGGCGCCGAGAACGTCCCGCCCGCGGCTCTTTCGAACAAACGCATCGAGGCCGGCGTCGCGGAGGATGGATTGAAAACGGAGGACCGCCTGTTCGGACGGACGATGAAAAGGGCTGTCTGGAAATTCATTGAATGGAATCAAATTGACCTTACACCGCATGCCCCTGAGCAATTGGACGAGCCGGCGCGCATCAGCTTCATGATCGTTTGCACCGGCCAGCAGGACATATTCGAAGGTCAGCCGTTGGTGAGAGGCAAGCGGATAGCGGCGGCAGGCAGCCAGGAGTGATCTCAGCGAAGCAATCTCGCTCGCGGCCGGCATCAGCTCTCGCCGCTGTTCTTCAGTGGTGGCATTGAGCGAGATGGCGAGATTCACCCCGAGCGCCGCGACTTCCGGAAGACGGGACGCCAACCCCGCTGTCGACACCGTTATGCGTCGACGAGACCACCCGAGACCCCATGGCTTGTTGGTCAGGCCGGCGACCGCCGCTTTGAGTGTGTCCAAATTGGCCAGCGGTTCTCCCATTCCCATAAAGACAAGATTAGTCAGACGTTCCCCGGGCTCGAGCAAATCCTGTGCGGTCAGGATTTGATCGATGATTTCGTGGAGTTTGAGGTTGCGTTTGAGTCCCATTCGTCCGGTCAGGCAGAAACCACAATCCAACATGCAACCGACCTGAGTTGAGACGCAGAGCGTCAGTCGGTTGGCATCCGGAATCAGTACGGCTTCAATCGACATGCCGTCGTCTAGAGCGAACAGTAGCTTGCGCGTTCCGTCCCGGGACGGCAACACCGTGACATGGGTCGAGCGACCGATTGTGGAGGATTGAGACAGCGTCATGCGATCGTGCAGGGGAAGATCGGTCATGCCGGTGATATTCCGTAGGCGTCGTTGATAGAGCCAGCGCAAGATCTGCGTAGCCCGATAGTTTGGCCAGTCTTGCCCGCGAATAAACTTCCTCATCTGAGATTCGGTGAGGCTCAAGAGCGTTGTCACGGTACCGGCTGGAGTCATTGGTAAATCGGTCATATCATCCTCAATGCTCTGAGCCTACCATAGCGGAAGTCATGCGCATACGGCCATGCTCATCATCGGGTCCTGAAACTTCTTCCATTGCAGACGGCTCTGTATATAATGAACGCGGATGAGCGCCGCTATGAAGGCCCGTTACACATATCGATCCACCCGTGGCTGCAGCCTGGCAGTTGCGCTCTGCCTGTCGCTCGCGTTTGGAGGTCTGCTCTCAGGCGACGGGCATACGGCGCAGGTTGAGACGTCCGAGCAACCAACGGCCAATGGTTGTACGGCGGCTGAGGATTGCTTCACTACGGCGGTCTGGCCGAAGGAGCGGCTGGGGCACGCGTTGACGAAAGATCAAGTGGTGGCGCTTAAGCTGGAACGACTTCGAAAGGTCATGGAGGAATTTCCCGCTACGTTGTGGGCCAAGCGTGCCGGGTTGCTGTCCGGCGTGATGTTGATCGACCGGAACCCCGCAGCCGCTCTGCCATACCTTCGGGCAGCCCAGCAGGACTTTCCGGTGCTCGACGATTATATTCGATTCTGGAACGGAGAAGCCCTGCTGCGCTTAGGGGAGGCCAAGGAGGCGGCCAGCATGTTCGAGGGAGTGCCGCAAGCGGTCCCCGATTCCAATCTGCTCAATCAAGTGGCGATCCGTGCCGGGGAAGCGTGGTATCAGGCGTCCAGTTGTCCCGAGGCCATGTTCTGGTTCAGTAAGGCCATCAACGCAAATGATAAGGACCCTCAGATCGCCCAGGCATGGTTGCGGTTGGCCTCCTGTTATCTTCGAGAGAATCAATTGACGGAAGCACGAGAAACGCTGAAGCAGCTCTGGACGAAGTTTCCGCAGACCAAAGAGGCCAAGGAAGCCGAGGCTCTCCTGGGGAGCTACATCGGGGGAATGCCGTGGGCACCGGCGCCCGACCTGTATTATGAGCGTGCCCAGGCTTTCCTTGGACAGTCTCTGCACGCGGAAGCCATCGGGGAGTTGAAAAAGTTCCTGACGCGAGACCCATCTTCTCCGCACCGCATGGATGCCAAACTCAAATTGGGCATCGCTCAAGTTCGGTTGAAGCTGTACGATCAGGCACGCGACACCTTTCATGCGTTGACCACTGAGGAAGGACCTCGAGCGGATGAAGCGATTGTATGGTTGGCGAGAGTGTACCTCAGGCAGGGACTCGGGGAGAAGTTATTGGATCTCTGTCGGACACTCCAGAAGCGGACGATGACTTCGGAACAGAGAGGGCAAATCAATTTATTTGCCGGGATCTGGCTGGAAGATGAGGGGCGGTTCGATGAGGCGATCGTACGGTATCGCCAAGTGGCCAAGTCGGGAGAACCGGCTTCTCAACGAGCAGAGGCACTATGGCGGGAAGGGTGGGTGCTTTACCGGACAGCTCGTTATCGGGAGGCGATCAATGTGTGGCGGCAGATCCTCGATCAGAAGGACAACGACTTTGAACCCCAAGCGCTCTACTGGATCGCCCGTTCTTATGGCCATGTGCAAGATACGAGGTCAAAAGAGACGTTTGTTCTGCTCTGTCAGCGGTTTCCGTACACCTATTACTGTCAGTTGGCACGCGAACAGACCGACCTGTCGGTTGTAGGGCGGACGAAGCAGGGAGGTATCGTCATGACTGCTTCGGCAACTCAGTCTGCCTCCGAGGTCAGTCAGACGTCGGCTCTGGATAATCAGACGAGTGGTCGGACGCAGATCGAGCTACACCCGGCGTACCGGCGGGCGGTGGAACTCAGGACGCTCGGTCTCGAGCAGGATGCCGCGAGAGAGCTCAGCGTGTTGACGGATCGGTATAGTCGTGATCCTGATGTGTTGGCGGCGTTATCGATGATGTTGAACGAGGTCGGCGCCTATCATCATGCCTTGCGCCTGGTGCGGTCTCGATTCCGCGAGAAGTTGGAGCGAACCGGTGGGGCGGTCGCGGAAGGACTGTGGAGCGTGGCCTATCCAACCGGATTGATTCCCACGATTAAGATGTCGGGAGCCAACGGAGTTGATCCGTTTCTCGTTGCAGCGATCATTCGAGAAGAAAGCCAATATGATCGGAAAGCCGTTTCTCGTGTCGGGGCGATCGGATTGATGCAGGTCATGCCTGCCACTGCCAATGCCGTGGCCCAACAGCACCGTCTTCCCAGCCTATCCCGAGAAGATTTGTTCGATCAAGAGACGAATATTCGGATCGGGGCCCGATATGTGGAGCAACTGTTTACGCAGTTTGCCGGCAATGTGGTGCAGACGATCGCCGCATACAATGCCGGTCCAATTGTGGTGGGAACCTGGGCGGCGGCCTACCGCGGGCGGAGCGAGGATGAATTCGTCGAGCTGATCCAGTATCAGGAGACCAGGCAGTACGTCAAACGGGTCTTGCGTAGTTACAAAGAATATCTGCGTCTGGCAGGCGTGCAAAAGTCCGTTTCTTGACAAGATCTTGTGAAGTTTTTATAGTGCGCCACAATCCATAGGGGCAATAACGAAGAGGGGTTGGTTATGGCGTTGGATCGACTTGATGCATTGGAAACTCGAATTCGTGACTTGGTGAAGCTCATCCAAGAGCTCAAACGAAAAAATGCGCTCTTGGAGGAAGAGCTCAAGGCGGCTCGCCAGCGGTTGGCTACGCAGGATGATATGAATCGCAAATGGGAAAAAGAACGGATGGACATCAAGGCGCGAATCGAAAAGGTCATGAATGAAATGGAACTGCTCGAATGTATCGAGGATCCTAAGGAGGTGGCCATTGACTAAGACCATCGATGTGGAAATTTATGGTCAACGGTACGCGATTACGGGAGATGGCGATGATGCCTATATCCGGCGGCTGGCCCATTTTGTCGACGATCATATGAAACATCTGGCGGAAGGGATGAAGACGACGACTCCATCGAAGTTGGCCGTGCTGACGGCCATCAACTTGGCCCATCAGTTGTTTGAGTCAGAAAAAAAGCGGGTCCAAGGAGAGGCTGATGTCGAACGGCGGATGGTGACCTTGATGGAATCGATCGACGAACAGATGCCGACCTCGCTCTTTCGGTAGCGGCGTTTCGCCTTGCTTTCGAAGAGTTCCTTTGTTATCGTGTAGATAGATAAGTGTAGGGGTGAGTGTGAGTAGGGAAGGAAGACAGTGTCGACTGTTGAGCTACTGGAAACGAATGTTGAGAGAACCAGAGAGAACGTTTATCTGATGGGATACGAAGTGTTGGTTCGGTGGATGCTCATGCTAGGGGTCGTACTTGGGCGGGGGCTTCAAACGGCCATGCGACGACCGGTTTTTGAAATAGACGAGATCCGACAGATGTCTGTCGGGTGGCGTGAGTGTCTCCCTTCCATACCGGGTTCGATAACCGACCCTTTCATGTGGCGAAGGCCTGGAGCCCGACAGCGGAGAAAGGGCGGACCGAGAAACTTACCGGGTGTGGTGTCGTACCCTGACGATCTCCTGCGTTTCCAGACGAGACGACTCGCGGTCTCCTAAATCCTCCATATCTTCACTCCACTAGTTTGGGCCCATTCTATTCAGTCTGAGACAGGTGTTAGGTGCAACTCATCTGAGTTGACCTCATTCAAGAAGGGGGTGACTCCCATTTCTAGCGCAATGGTCGTTTACATCATCTTTGCGGTGATTTTCGGAGCCGTGATCGGTGCAGGGGTCTTTGAGCTTCTGCGACGACGGATGACGGGTGCCAAACAGGCGGAAGCTGAGGATTTGGCCAAGCAAGTTGTGCAGAACGCACAACGAGAAGCAGAGAACATTCTCAAAGAAGCCAGGTTCGAAGCCAAGGATCTGGTATTCAAAGCCAAGTCCGAATTTGAACAAGAGCAGAAAGCCAAGCTCGGTGAACTCTCGGCGATGGAGAAGCGTCTTATCCAGCGAGAAGGCGAGCTGGACGGAAAGTTCGCCGCCCTGGAAAAACGGGAAAATGAATCGCGCAAGCGTGAAGCGGATTTCGCGAAACGAGAAGAGGGGTTGGCAGCCAAGGAGTCGGCCTGCGCCAAGGCCGAACGCGAACATCGCGATGCGCTGGAACGGGTGGCCGGGATGACGGCCGATGAAGCCAAGAAACAATTGATGCTTGAAATGGAATCGCAGGCGAGGCTCGATGCCGTCGGCATTGCCAAACGAACGATCGAGGAGGCCCGTGAGAACGCCGAACGGGAAGCGCGGGAGATCATTACCGCCTCGATTCAGCGTGTCGTTCGCGACTATGTATCGGAATCCACGATCTCAGTGGTTCCCATTCCAAACGATGCGATGAAAGGTCGAATCATCGGCCGTGAAGGGCGGAATATCCGCGCGCTTGAAGCTGCGACGGGCATCGATTTGATCATCGATGAAACCCCTGAGGCAGTGATCATCTCAGGATTTGATCCGTTGCGGCGTGAGATCGCGAAAGTGTCGCTGGAACGGCTGATGCAGGATGGGCGCATCCATCCCACGCGCATCGAGGAGATCGTCGAAAAGGTCAAGGTCGACATCGACAAGCTGATGTATGAAGAGGCGGAGAAAATTATCTTTGAATTGGGGCTGTCGGATTTTCATCCTGAACTGATCAAAGTATTGGGGCGTCTCAAGTATCGAACGAGCTATGGGCAAAATAACCTCTATCATGCCCGCGAAGCGTCGTACATTTGCGGCATCATGGCATCGGAGTTGGGTCTCGATGTGAGACTCGCTCGGCGCGGAGCCTTGCTCCATGACATCGGCAAGGCGGTCAGCCATGAAGAAGAGGGGCCGCATGCCATGCTGGGGGCCGAGATCGCCAAGAAATACGGCGAATCTCCAAAGATCGTCAATGCGATCGCTGCGCATCACGAGCAGGTGGAGCCGATTTGTCCGGAGAGTGTGTTGGTGGCGGCTGCCGAGGCGTTGTCCGCGGCACGGCCCGGCGCACGGCGAGAAGCTCTGGAGTCCTACGTGAAGCGATTGGAAAAGTTGGAGTCGCTGGCGACCGGCCATAAGGGAGTTCAGAAAGCGTATGCGATCCAAGCGGGGCGTGAAATTCGTGTCATCGTGAGGCAAGAAGACATCACCGATGCGGAGTCGTTCCAACTTTCTCGTGAACTGGCCAAGAAGATCGAACAGGAGTTGACCTATCCGGGACAGATCAAGGTCACCGTCATTCGAGAAAGCCGATACGTGGAATACGCCAAATGAAGGTCCTCTGTATCGGGGACATCATGGGAGAGCCGGGCCGCCGGGCTGTCGCTCGGACGGTCCCTCCGCTGATTGCACAGCGCCACATCGATGCGGTCATCGCCAATGGTGAAAATCTGGCCGGTGGTTTCGGAGTCACGCCGGAGTTGGCCGAGGAATTGTTCGAAACGGGCATATCAGTTATCACGACCGGAAATCATGCGTGGGATAAAAAAGAGGCGATCGATTACTTTTCTCGGGAGCCTCGATTGTTGCGTCCGGCGAATTATCCGGCCGGAGTTCCGGGGAACGGGAGTGTCGTCATTGAGACCGCAGGCGGGGAGCGGCTGGCTGTCCTACAGCTGATGGGTCGCGTGTATATGCCGACGATCGATTGCCCGTTTCAGGCGGCGAAACGCGAGTTGTCACGGGTGAAGCGGGAGACTTCCGCGATCGTAGTCGACATGCATGCAGAAGCGACCTCTGAAAAGATGGCCATGGGGCATTTCTTGGATGGGGAAGTAGTCGCCGTTGTCGGAACGCATACGCATGTACAGACGGCCGATGAACAAATTCTTCCGAAGGGCACCGCCTACATCACGGATATCGGTATGACGGGGCCGCTCCATTCGGTGATCGGAGTTAAGAAGGAACTGGCGATCGAAAAATTCTTGACCGCGATGCCGCGACGGTTTGAAGTTGCATCGGGACCGTCCGTATTCTGTGCGGTCCTGCTCGAGCTTGATCCGCGCCTGGGCAAGGCGATCGCGTTTGAACGAATTCGCCTCATCGATTAAGTGAAGACGCTGCTAGGGGCCGCGAGTCGGTTCCACACCCGCCTTGCAGCGAGAGAGAAGATTCTGGCGAGCGTCACAGGAGAAGACTCACGAATACGTTTTCTCGTCCGACCGTTTCTCCTTCCGAGTTGACCTCGAGACAAGTCCTCACCGTCTCGGAACTGACCGCCATGGTCCGGGCTACCCTTGAAACTGACTTTGCCGAGGTGTGGCTTGAAGGGGAAATTTCCAACCTGCGCGCCCCAGGGTCCGGCCATCTCTACTGTACACTCAAGGATCAGACGAGTCAGATTCGCGCGGTGATTTTCCGTTCAGTGGCCGTTCGTTTGCGGTTCGGCCTGGAGGAGGGGCTGCATGTCGTCGTGCGGGGGCGGCTCTCCGTGTACGAGCCGCGTGGAGAGTACCAGGTCATTCTCGATCATCTTGAACCCAAAGGGCGGGGTGCCCTCCAGTTGGCATTCGAGCAACTGAAGCGTCGTCTGGAGGCCGAAGGGCTCTTCGATGGGAAGCGCAAGCGACCACTCCCGACGTTGCCTCGGACGGTGGGAATCGTGACCTCGCCGACCGGGGCGGCGGTTCGAGATCTGATCACCGTGTTGCAGCGCCGCTGTCCCATCCTGAGAATCATCATCGCGCCCGTACAAGTGCAGGGGGCTGGGTCTGCCGAACAGATCACCGCCGCCATTCACGCATTGAACCGGCTGGGTGTTGTCGATGTCATCATCGTGGGTCGGGGCGGTGGCTCGCTGGAAGACCTATGGAGCTTTAACGAAGAAACGGTCGTACGAGCCATTGCCGGGTCTCGCGTCCCGATCGTGTCGGCCGTCGGGCACGAGACGGATGTGACATTGGCCGACTTTGCCGCGGACGTACGGGCCCCCACACCGTCCGCTGCCGCCGAGATGGTTGCTCCGGTGCTGACGGAGATCATCGAGCGGTTGGGCATGCTCACGGCTCGCAGTCGGCAAGCCATGACCTCCCTCTGTCAGGAGCAGCATCAGCGACTTGATGTGCTGCTTGCCAGGCTGGACAACATCCGGTTTAGAATTCTCAAAGAAGCACAGCGGGTGGATTGCGCCGTGGCCGGCATGCGAGATGCGATCCGTGCACGGCTGAAACAAGCGATGGTGAATGCGCACGCATGGACGCGAGCGCTGATGTCGAAGAGCCCGGCGCATCGAGTGTGTCGCGATCTGGTGCTCGTTCCCCAGTTGCAGTCGCGCTTGATGGCTGCCATGAACCATGGCCTCAAGCGGAAAACCGAGCAAACTCATGCCTATCTCGTCCGATTGAACGGGCTGAGCCCCCTCGCGATTCTGCATCGAGGTTATGGGATTCTCGAAACGATGCCCGGCCGCCGAATCATTCGGGATGCCGGACAGGTCGCTGTCGGTGAAGAGATCCTAGCACGTCTCGCCAGAGGCCAAATTCGATGTGTTGTGGAGGAAGTTAAGTTGGATGCATCAGTTTAAAAGCCGGTCGAGACTTCGGTATAATCGCGGTGCGAGTTGGCTTGAAAGGAGAGGGTTGTGGCTGGTGTGAAGTTTGAGCAAGCAATGGCCAGATTGGAAGCCATTGTGGGAGAACTAGAGAAAGGGGATCTGCCGCTGGATGAATCATTGAAGATTTTTGAGGAGGGCATTCGACTGTCGAAGAATTGTCTGAAAGTCTTGGAAGAAGCCGAACGGAAAGTCGAGGTGCTGGTTCAGGATAAGAATGGGAAAAAACAGTTACGCGCCTTCACCTCCGACGACATCGATGTACCAGGCTCCGCCGAAGACTCATAACTAGGTCGTTTCTTCAGGCCTCGCTATTCTCTCCGTCCTCACTTTTCGATGCTCATGGGTACGAACATACGACGCGGGAGGGATCGTTGCGATCATGTGCTGACGGCTCGGGGATTGGTGGAGAGCCGAGACGCCGCAGTCCGGATGATTCTCGCCGGTAAGGTGAAAAGCAACGGGGAAATCGTCGATAAGCCGTCCAGGATGATTCCCATCGATGCGATCATCGAGGTCATCGGGGAGAGCAAACCGTTCGTCAGCCGAGGTGGCGAAAAACTGGAAGCGGCTCTGGGCCCGGGCTCGATCGACCCTCACGGATTGATCTGCCTCGATGTGGGGTGTTCGACCGGAGGCTTCACCGACTGTTTGCTTCAATGGGGGGCTGCGAGGGTTTACGCAGTCGACGTGGGTTACGGTCAGTTCGATTGGCGGCTCCGGCAAGACCCACGCGTCGTGCTGATTGAGCGGACCAATATTCGCCATATGCCTCCTGCTGCCATCCCGGAGCCGGTTGATCTCGTTGTCATCGATGTCTCGTTTATTTCATTGACGAAGGTGCTGCCGCCTATCATGCAATTCCTGCGTTCTCCGGCCCACGTCATCGCCTTGATCAAACCACAGTTTGAAGTGGGAAAGGGGCGAGTGGGTCGGGGAGGGGTCGTGCGCGACGACGCACAGCGAGAGGAGGCTGTTCAGCGGATCGTAAGGTTCGCCGCGGAAAAGGGATTACGGACGATCAAGATCGTCGCTTCTCCGATCAAAGGGAAAAAGGGCAATCAAGAAATATTAGCAATCTTTGAGTACAACGCCCCTTTTCATGATATGTAAAGAATGTCGTAACGGCGGACCGTTCATTCAGGAGGGCCAATGAAAGTACTTGTGACGGGCGGCGCAGGGTTCATCGGATCTCATGTGGTGGACCGACTCGTTGAAGAGGGGCATCAAGTGGTCATCGTCGATAATTTGGCCACCGGAAAGCGGAAGAACGTCAACCGTGCGGCGAGTCTCTACAAGACCGACATTACCAGCAGCTGGCGGCTTGAACGGGTCTTTCGCAATGAACGGCCTAATATTGTCCTCCACCTTGCGGCTCAGATCAGTGTCCGTCGTTCGGTAGACGACCCGGTGTTCGATGCGCAGGTCAACGTCTTGGGAACCATGAACGTGTTGCAACAAGCGGTTCGGTATGGTTGCAGAAAGGTCGTGTTCTCCTCATCCGGCGGGGCGATCTACGGGGAACAAGAGACGTTTCCTGCTCCTGAATCTCACGCCACCAACCCACTTTCACCCTATGGCATCAGTAAACTGTGCGGTGAACATTATTTGTCCTACTTTCAGCGGACGAGTGGAATTCCAGTGGTCAGTCTACGGTACGCCAACGTGTATGGGCCGAGACAGGATCCCGAAGGAGAGGCAGGGGTCATTGCCATCTTCATCCAAAAGATGTTGAACAACGAGCAGCCCATCATTAATGGGAACGGCCGTCAAACGCGTGATTTCGTCTTCGTCGACGACGTGGCCGAAGCCAACTTGGCCGCTATGGGACCGGATGCGCATGGAGTGTACAACGTCGGGACCGGTATCGAGACATCGGTCAATGAGTTGTTCCGGATGATCGCCGGTTTGACCGCGTCGAGCGCCAAGGAAGTTCATGGCCCGGCCAAAGCCGGCGAGCAGATTCGCAGTGTGGTTGATCCGTCAAGAATCAAACAAGAACTTGGGTGGGAGGCGAAGGTCGACCTCGCCGAGGGGTTGAAGCAGACGGTGGAATTTTTCCAAGGAAAGAGTCGATAGCCGCATAGCAGTAGGCTAAGGTTCAGATTAGGGTTAAGGCAATTCTCGCCTTCTCAACCTCAGCCCTCACCCCCGTCGGACCTTCACGGGATCAGTATCGAGGAACGCTCCCATCCACTTGGACCGACCACGCATCAATTCCGCCGATCAAATTCTTCACGTTAGAGAACCCCTGCTGGAGAAGAAAGCCGGTGGCATCTCCACTTCGCATCCCATGATGACAATAGGCGATAATCTCTGCGTTTTTGTCCAGCTTTGAAAGCGATTGCGGCAACGTCCCGAGGGGAATCAGTACGGATCCCTCAAGCTTCGCGAGCTGGTTTTCCCACGGCTCGCGCACATCCAAGAGTACCAGCTTATCCCCTTTATCGATCCGAGCCTTCAGCTCTTTCGGTGTAATGGTAAAGCTCATATGACCTCCTCCTCATAACTGTGGTCAAATGATAAGCGACCGAGGAAAAGGCTGTCAAATGTCGGCACGCAAGAGGCGGCGCAACGATCTTGTTCTTTTCATGACTCACGCTGTCTCGAACTTCCAACGTCCACGTCGGCCTGGAAGGATGAGTGCCTGGTGGAGATGTTTGATGAAGTCTGTCCGCGGAATTTCTTCCGCGCCGAACCGACTGACATGGGGCGAGAATTGTTGGCAATCGATGAGGCCGAAGTTCCAGGCTTGAAGCAGCTTGACGAGACTCACAAGCGCCACTTTGGATGCATCATCGACTCGTGTAAACATCGACTCGGCAAAGAAGGCACCGCCGATCGCCACGCCATACAGTCCGCCGACCAGACGACCATCCTGCCAGGTTTCGACTGAATGGGCATGGCCGAGTTCATAGAGTCGTGTGTAGGCGTCCAGCATGTCACTTGTGATCCAGGTTCCTCCGTCAGGGTACTGTGGCCGAGGTGCTGCACAACCCTCCATCACGGTCCGAAAGCAGGTGTCGAGCGTGACGCTGAACACATCCTGGCGAAGGCGGCGCTTGAGGCTGCGCGAGACATGGAGCTTATCTGGAAACAATACAGCGCGAGGATCCGGCGACCACCAGAGAATCGGTTGATCGTCGTTGTACCAGGGGAAAATGCCGTGGCGGTACGCTTCGAGTAATCGCTCCGGTCGAAGGTCGCCGCCTATGGCCAGCAGGCCTTCGGGAGACGCCTGCTCAACTGGTGGAAAGCGAAGATCGTGCGGTCTCAAGCGAACCATCGCCACGTACGATACGTGAAGCGGTGGAAAAAGACTATGCCGGATCAGAACCTTCTTGCGTAACACACAGGACATGAGTGCTGATCAATTGATCGCATTGTTGAAGATAGTGGGGTTGCCATCGACGAGATCGGCGAAGTAGAGAAACCAGTCGGATGTGATCCCCGGGCGACCGTCTGGATTCCAGGCGCTCAGCTCCTCCGGCTCCTCCGGGACCGTTGTCTCCAATGCCGGTAGGTAAGCGTCGGGTTTGACACGGCGGAGGCCGCCGCTGGCGTTGAGCCGAAGGACAGCGTCGAGCACATGTGCAGGATCGGTCGGCGCGAAGTTCACCGGCAGGCCGAGACGGTCCGCGATTAGTTGCAGGCGCGCGGTGCGCACGACCGTCGGACGGCCAAGCGTCAGCGCATCGTCGAACAGCGCTACGGCGAGCGAGCTGTCGAAGGTCAGGCCACGACGCCAGAGATGGGTGGTGCCGGTGAGCAAGAACGAATCGTCGACGATGACCGTTGTCGAGGCCATGTACAGAGGGCGACCAAGGCCGGCAGTGGGTGTGAAGAGTGCGACATTGTTCGGTGCGGCGTCGCTCAACTTCTTGAGCGCAAAACGGATGCCGGATTTGCGGATCGCTTCGAGCTTAGACGGTTGGCCCGGCAGAAAGCGCTCGGGCACACAGATGAGAACGACGAGGTTCGGACGCTGCTCCAGTCGAGCCGTCAGCGCCTCGACGAGGTCGATAGCCGCCACGGGATCTCCGGTTCGCCCGCCCGCGCTCAGTGCATCGATCGCCGGTGTCTCGATGTAGACGAAGTCCTCGGCGCGTCCAATCGCCGCCTGCAGCGCGACAGCGGCCTGTGCGGCCCCGTTGCGTGTCTTGAGGATGATGCGGTCCACTGCTGCGGCCAGCGTGTTGTCGGCCGTCACCGGATCGATGAAGCCGTCGATGTCGCCAATGATGCCTTCGATCCAGTCCTTCAGATTTCCCCAGGCCTGGCCAGGCATGAACGAGCGCGCCTGCGCCAGCGTGCGCGTCGTGGTATCTCCGGCTACGCCCTGCGCGATCGTCTCGAGTACCGAGGAGAAGATCGTGGGTCCATTCGGTACTTGCGGAGTTTGGATATTTACCGACGCCGCGTTGATGAACTGGAAGAGTGAAGTTGCGGTGCGTTCGCGCATCAGTTGGATCAGTTCGACGGTGATAGGTCCGGCGAGTGCCAGGCCTGTACCGTGGGTCTCGCTGCTCGCCGGCATGCCGGGATGGCCAAGCTGCGCCGGGATTGCCTCGTGGTCGAGTGCGCGACAGGAGATGGCGGCGACGACACCGGTCTGCGCGCCGTTGGTCGGATCGACCGCGAACACCTCGCGCCGCTCGAGCGTCGGCGGCGGGTTCCCAAAGCCGGCGACTGGATTGAGGAGATTGCGCGTGCGCTGGATCACCACAGGCCCGCCCACCGGGACCGATGCCGGCACGTCGCCGGTCATGCCGGTCGTAGCCGCATCCGCGAAGGCCGGCACGGTGACGATCAGCTGGTCGCCCGCGGTGGCCGCATTGATCAGCGTGGCCGGCAAGTAGTCCGTCGGATCGACCGTGGCCATGTTGACCAGCGCATAGGTGCCGGTCTCCTCCTCTGGCACGGTCGGTGGAATGCCGAGCAGCGTAACGCCGCTTCCAAGGAGGCCACCCAACGTCGTGCGCGGCAGTGCCGCCCCCTGCTCGCACATCCAAACGATGAACCCTGAGGGCAATCCTGGGGGCGCCGGTAGATTGATTGGGTTGCCGGAGTTGTCGAGCGCCGGTCGGTCGAAACGCTGATCGAGATAGAAACGCGACCGTCCCTGGGTCGTTACGAGTGCGTCGAAGCTCAACCGTCCGATGGCACTGCCATCGGGCAACGCGATCACGACGAAGGCACGGCCGTTCCCATCCGCCAGGCCGCCGCCGCCGTTCTGCTGAAATCGCTCACCCGTCGTCGTGTCGAGGCCATGCGGCCACAGGCGCACCCAGGCACCAGCCGGTAAACTGTTTGGGCTGTTGCCAGGGAAACGCACCACAATCTGCTGGCCGGAGACTGTATCGTCAGTGGCGATGCCGGCCCCCCGGATCGCATGCACAGTGAAATCGAGTGTCTCCGGACGAGTCCCTGCGCCGAAGGCCGCTGGGGTCAGCGCGCCCCAGGCGATGTCCATGATCGGCGCCATGGCGACGGCGCCGCCGCCGTTCTGCAACGTCGTCATCACCTGGTTCGTGGCCGCGTCGGCGGTGGTGAAGAAGGGCGCGGCCGCGGTATTTGCCGCAGCGACGATACGCGTGTCGCTGTCGGCTTGCGTGGCCACACTGCGGGTAAGGCCGACGAGATCGGACTCGATGTCGGTGACAGCGATGCGCACAAAATCGCGCGTCAGCGCGGCGGGGAACGCCCCGCCGGTCCAGCCGCCGAACAACGCGGCCGCGCCCGGCGCGTCGAACGGCCCCGTCGGCAAGAGGCCGATGCGCGGCATCGGCATGTCGTCGGGCGTGGGCGCTGCGCTCAGCGCAACCGCCGGTCCCGCGCCGACGCTGAATAGCGTCGTCGACGCGCCGACCGCGGTGAGGCCGTTCAGATTCAAGCGCGCCATGTGCGTCGCCGAAGCCGGGCCCTCGTTGGCCGAGCAGAACAGGACGAAGCGCCCACTGACGACGCCAGCGGTCGCCTGGTTGCCGTCGCCGAGTGGATCGGACCACAGATTGCCGAACGGCGTCCCGTTACTGAGAATCGATCCGGAGGCGAGGAAGCTCCACCAGTTCGCCACCGCGCCGGGATCGAGTGCGCGACCTCGATCGTCGAAGGCCCAGAGCTTGAGCCCCGTGAGCGCGCTGCCGGTGTTGTTCTCGAGAATGACTTTATTGGGGAATGATGGTCGATGTAGCTCTGTGACAGGCTTGCGGGCGTTGCCGAGCACGCCATCCTCAAAGGTCAGCCCGACATAGGCCGCCTGATCGGCGGCATCGGTGATGTCGCTCGGAAATCCGTCCTCGCGCAGTTGTCCGATCGTCGCGATGCCCTCGAGCGCGCCCACCGGCACCTCAATGGCGAGATGGCGCACCGTCGGGCGCCCCGGCTGTCCGGCCGCGGGCGCATTGCCGTTCGGAGTCGGGATGACGTTGCTTAGCGCCGCAAGCCGCAGCTCCACCTCGGGCAGCAGCGTCGCCAGCACGACAAGCGTATCGGGCGCGAAGGCGGACGTGCCGTCAGCCTGTCGTAAGCCCGCGATCGCGGCCGGCAGCGGAGCATTCGCGATGAAGTAGGAGGAGGTGCAGCCCGCCGGCGCGCACCACTGCATACCGACAGGGAAGTCCGCGATCTCAACCGAGAGATCATCGCTCGGCCCGACCAGGCTCGGCAGCGTCATGACTGGATTGTCTTTGTCTTTAAACCAGGGCCCGAGCTCCGGCGAGGCGAGGCCGAGGGTATGGGGGTCGGGGATGAGCAGAGCCACGGCGTCAATGCTCCTTTAGGTTAGGGTTCTTTCGATCGGCACACTCTCTCGGTCGAGCGGATCGATCACGACGACGCGATAGGTCATGCCGACACGCGCTGGGACGCCCGCATCGACGCCGCTGAGCTTGAACGGGCCCGCGCCCGCGACTTCCGTGACGGACAACAGCGCGATCTCCTCGGCCACGACGACGCGGCCCTCGTCGAGTACAGCCGGCGTCACGCGCTCAATGCGCACGCGATAGCTGCCGATCATGCCGCCCGAGAGCACGCGTGGATGCGCGAAGCGCACGATCACGTCGCTGAAGGTCCCGTCGCCGACCGGGGTCGTCTCGAGCGTCAGGCTCGTTACCGGCTCAGGCGGCTGCGGCGGCACGAGCACGAGGCTCGCCGGATCGGAGGGCTGGCTCCACAGCCCCTGCACTTCCCGACCTGCTGCCGCGGAGCCGGGTGCTGCTGCTCCCTGAACTTCAGCGACCCAGTGGTAGCGGACCCAAGGCTGCAGTTTGACGCTTGTTGAGATCACAACCGGGCCGGCGTCCGTAATCGTCGCGCGCTGACGACCGTCAGTCGCCTTTGCACCCATCGCGCCGGTGGAGACGATGGGCATGCGTAGTGCGTCGGTGGCGCCGAGATTGGAGCGGCGCAGACGCCATGTTATGGCTTCGGTTGCCGCCGGTGTGAGCGCGATCTCGATCTCGACGCTGTACGTATCGGCGTTGGTGAGCATGTCGCCTGGCTTCACCGTGATCGTCGGCCGCGCCGGCGGATCGGCATTCGGTACGGCGTAGGCGAGCAGAGGCAGCGTGTCGATGTCGACGCGGGCACCTGTGCTTGCCTCGGCCGCGATGCGATAGAAGCAGAGCACGCGCAGACTGCCAGAGACGGCGTGGCGGAAGATCTTCTTGCCGCTCGCGCCGTCAAACACGACGCCCTGTAATCGCTCGAAGAGATGGGTGCCGAAGAGCGCTGCGTTGTTGCGATAGCGTGTCGCACGCGCAGCGGGGTCGACAGCTCCGTCGAGAAGGGCGAGCTGGTCTGCTGCCTCAAGATGGCCGCGTAAGCGGTTCTCATCACTGTAGTAGACGGCGAAGTTGGCCTGGCCGGCAAGCGGTGTCCATTCGTGCTCCACGATCGCGAGGCCGGTGACGTCGGGGCGACCCGAATAGAGCAACTCGTCGGGAGGGGGTGGCAGCTGCTGCGGCGGCCGCGGGTCGTGCATCGTGATGGTCTGGGGTTCCGAAGCGACGGAGTCGGTCCCATTCACGTCGCGCCACACCGCTGTCAGGCGCAGCTTGCGTGTTGAGGTCGGCGCCAGCAAGGGACCGGTGAAGGTGAAGTCGATCCGTACGGGCGTCGGCGGTACTTCGACCACATGTTCGATCGCCCTGCCGGAAGGCGCGTACTTGCCGGTAAGGCGCAGCTCTTTGAGCAGGAACGAGCCCGGCGCCAGCGACTCAACCGGTGGCATGTCGACCTGGATGCGTACCGTGCCACCTGCGCTCGCGGGATCTGCAGGTTGGGTGTAGGTCGCGCGCAGCACGGGCCGAGGCGGCCGAGGCCGCGGGCCGGGATCATTGACGACCGAGGCCCACTGTGACCAGCGCCCAAAGCGATCCTGCTGGGCCACCGCATAACGGATCGGGTCTGGAGCACCGTCGCGATCGAAGAGAAAGCCGGTACCAGGCTCGGGCGGTGGCGCGATGGCGGATTTCGTGACGTTCATGCCCAGCACGATCGGTAAATGCACACCAGCTGCATTGGTCGAATTGAGCGTAGCCGAGGTGCCGGTCGTCGCCGGCGTCTGCTTCTGAGCAGCCAACAGGCCGGCGGTGATCACACCGCCCAGTGACAGCTCGACCTCGCGTTTCGCATCCGGCGGAGTGACCGGCACCCAGCCGACATGGCGCGCCGAGTCGATACGTGGCGGCTCCGGCGGCAGCGGCGGTGCGCTGCGATCCGCGACACACAGTGTGCCCAGGCCGACGTAGCCGGCGAGATCCTGCAGCATATCGCCGCTTCCCAGACTCAGCTTCACGCCATCGAGCGGCTCGATCATGTTTCGGACCTTGGCTATCAGATCCTTCACGCCTTCGAAGCGATTGCCGGGGGACAACCCCGCCATCAGACTGTCGAAGGTGGAGTTGAGGAAGAACGTCGAGGGGAAGTCGCGGAAGAAGCCGGAGATCCAGTAGAAGATGAGCGTATCCTCGACTGCCGTGAAGTCCTTATCGAGCGCCTTGTAGCCCAGCAGCGCGGCAGTTCCGGGATCGAGCTGGCCCTGGTAGAGGCGATCGATGCGTCGTTGGTCGGCGGTTCCGATCACGCGCGTACCGTCAAGCAGCTCGGCCTCGACCCTCTGCTGCAGCGGCTCGATGCTCACATCCGTGATCAGGCTGTCGAGATCACCGGCCAGAGGGGCTGCCAGCGCGTTGACGCGCAGCGCCTCAAAGGCTGGTCCGGCCATGGGAGCCAGCTCAGGCGCCACCATGCCGAGTGGCTCCGGCAGCTCCTGCAGCGGCCGCCGCTTTGGCGCCTGGTCGAGCACGCGCAACTCCGCGCGCGCGATCGCGTTTTCGATCGACACGTAGCGTGGCCCCCCAAGATGTGGCAGCGCCAGCACGGTCCAGGGCAGGAAGTCGAACACCGACAGGTCGCGCAACTCCAGCCACTGGATACCAGTCACGGATGCGGACCCAGTAAGACGGATCTGGATGATGCCGGGCCCGCTGAAGGCGAAAGGCTGCGCGCCACGGCGTCCGATCGAGGCCGGTCCAAGGATGGTCGAGGCAAAGGCCTCGGCTACCATGCCGACCTTGACGGTCGCCGTTCCGCTGGTGTCGGCCACGCGGGGGCTGCGCCGGATCCGCGCCGCGCGCATTCGTTCGCGCGTCGTGACCGTAGGCCGTACGCCCGATGGCGATGCCGCGGTCGGCAATCCAACGCCGAACGCATCGGCGAAGACGCGTGCCCAGATGCAACTCTCGCCAGGTGACAACGGAATTAAGATCCTTACCGGATTGTCGGCCCGCAGCTCGAAGGGTGGCGTGAGGATCCGGTGGTTCGAATCGATATACAGTGCATTGTCGCGGAACTTCACACCCTGGCCGCCGCGCGCCACGATGCGCGAGATGAAGAACGGTGCCACCGGCAGACCGAGCTCGGGATGGGTGTTGATGCGGATGTGATTGCCAGGCTGGACATGCGGATCACTCTCATCCGCAGCGAGGACCTGCGCGTTGAACAGAGCCGGCGGAACAATCGGCATGGTCATCTCACAAGCCCTCCCGCTCGAGAATCGATGGCACCGGTTGCAGTCGCCGCTTACCGATCTTGGTCCCGGTACTGGTCGTGAACTCCAAGCTCAGCTCGAGGTCGCCTGTCGTCGGCAGCGTGAGCGACGCCGTCGGTTTCAGCAACACACGCGTCCAGCTGGCATTGGCACGAAACAGCACGAGCTCCGTGCCGGCCACCAGCCCGCGCACCAGCGCGATGCGCGTGCCCAGATTGGGCTGCCCGTTTGCTGCGACGATTGTGCGCTCGCGCTTGAGCGATTCGAGGCTATCGACCAAGAGCCCCTCGAACAACCAGCCGTCGGCGAAGCGCCACAAGGCGTAGCTGCGCGCCTTACGCGTGGGCAACGGCAATGTGTCTGCGCCGATCGCCATCAGTGCGTCGTCGAGTGCGATATCACCCTCGATCAGCCCTGTGCCGGCCGGCAGCTGTATGTCGTCGGGGATTAGATAATCGTCGGGCAAATAGGGCGCCATGCTGCCTTCGCGATAGCCAAGGGCGGCGATCAGCTCAGTTGGATTTGCGTAACGTGAGGTACGGAAGCGGGTCGCGCGCACGACCGGCCGGTCCGTGCCCTTGCGCGCGAGGATCGTCAGGTCGTAGCCGGCATTGGGTTGCAGTTTGCCCGTGACGGCGGCGCTGGCGCCGCCGAATGGCGCCGCCTTCGGCATCAGACATGGTGCGGTCAGGACGGCCTCGTTCATCCGGCGATCACCGGTTGCCGTGAATTGTTTGGCTGGATCGAACCACTCCATCTCGACATCGAGCGGCGCGGTCGCATTGCTGAGCAGCTCGGGCGTGGCCTGCGGAGGCGGATCGGTGCGGCGCACCTCGATGATCAGCTCGCGCTCGTAGATCTCGAGCAGTTGCTCGACATGGCCACAATCGAAATGCACCCAGATCGGGTCGTCGGTGAAGTGCGTGCCGCGGCCGTCGGCGGGCTCGACCCCGATCAGGTAGCGATCGATGTCGCGTGCGTCAAACTTCCACTCATTGAGCCCATCCTGCGGCGTGGCCGAGAGCGAGGTGTCGTCAGCCGCTGTCTTGAACTGCCAGGTGTCGGTTAGTGGCAGTGACCACGCGGAGGAAGGCGGCGGGTCGAGCGGAGTCTGGCCCGGAGTATTGGGCTGCCAGGCCTGCCATCGCCAGGTCACGGTGATCTCGTATTGCTTGTCGGCGAGCAAGGCAATCTCGCGACGTTGGTCAGGGACCGCCTCGAGCACATCGACGAGCGAGTCGCGCAGCTGCTCCTGTACCGCCATGTCATTGGCGCGGGCGTCGATCGCGCGCTGATCGATGCCGCAGACGGCGACGAGCGACACGACCTTTCCAGCTGGTGCAAGGACACGGAAGCCGTCCCATGGACCAACACTCGGGCCGCGGGGCTGGAACACCATTATGCGGCAGCTTGTACTGCTTGGCTCGTCGAGCGCGCGCCCAACCCACTCGTCGCGCAGATCGTCGCCTACGATGCCGGTAACGCCGACATCGCCGGTTCCGGTCGGCGCCAGCTCGCCGAGATGACTCGGCGCGCCGGCAGGCTCGCGCATCTTCGGCGATGCCACGTCATGGCAGCAGATCTCGTAGAGCACCGCTTCGCCGGCTCCGCCGGTCAATTCGACGGCACGGATGTCGGGCGCTTCGAGCCGGATCACCTGCGGCTCGCGCTGTTTGTCGGTCGTCTCGCCGCGCGCGACGCGGGCACCGACGCCGTTGAGTGCCACCCCTTTCACGATCTGGGAAGCGAAGAGTATGAGCTTGAGCTCGGCGCGTACGCAGGGTGCTGGCAAGACGATACGCAGGCCTGTCGAGGAGAACTGTAGCTCGGGTATGCGGTCACGGCCGGCCCGATCGGGTCCCTGTCCGGTATCGACATGGTCGACCAGTCTCAGCTCGCGCCCACCTGTCAGGCTTTCGAACCGCAGACCGCGATGATCGAGCGCCGAGACGTGATCAGTGGTGGGCTTGAGGCCCTCAAAGCTGATGCAAGCATCGGTTACGCCTTCGACGCAGCAGATGCGGTAGATCACGGTCTCTCCCTGCCCGCCCTTGAGGGCGATGGTCTCGATTGGTGCGCCGGTCTTGCTGGCGAAGGTCAGCACCTGCGGCACGCGCTCCGCGCTCGTCGAACGGGCTGTGGCGACGTCGGTGCCGGCGGCATCCTGGGCTATGCCCTCGACCGGTGTCGGATTGAATAGCATCACGTGCACTTCAACCGTCGGGCAAGGATGAGGCAGTGTGACGTGCACGCCGGCGTTGGGGAAGCTGATCTCGGCGGCACGATCTTGGCCGGGGCGTGGGGTACCGCTCTGATCGACGGCGTCGACCAAGCGCAGACGAGTGGCGCGATCGACGACGGCGAACGTGAAGCCATGATGTTCGATCTGCGCGACGGCGCGATCGCTCGGCTTCAGCCTGTCGAAACTCTCGCAAGTCTTCTTCGGCGGCTGCGCGATCTCGTGGCAGCAGACCTTGTAGACCGTCGCCTCGTTGCTGCCCCCGGACAGGCGCACCGTCTTGATCGCCGGACCCTCGAAGCGCAGCACGAGCGGCACAGCCGGGCGATCGGGCGTCTGGTCGGTGTCGACACGCGTACCATCCGGTGCCAGCGCCTCGCCGCGTACCGGCGTGCCGGCATGCAACATCACATGCACGGTGACGTGTGAGCAGGGCACACGCAGCGTGATCTCGACCCCGGCATTGGGGATACGCAGCTCGGCGTGAATGTCCTCCCCGGCGCGCGGCGGCTCGACGCTCTGGTCGACGTCGTCGGACAGCACGATGCGCGTGCGACCATCGATGACGCGGATCGTCATGCCCGGACGCTCGACCTCGCGCACAGGATCGTCGCTCGGTCGGAGATCCCAGAAGTTGTCGCAGGGTTCCTCTTCTTCTTTGCCGGTACCTTGTGCTGGCGCGTCGCAGACAAGCAGCGTAACCGAGGGGCGAGCGACACGTTGATCAAAACGGGCCTCCCAAGGTAGCGGCTGGTCGCGCAGCCCGTCCTTCAACACTTGACGCGCTGCCGGCAAGCGATAGACGCTTGTGATCTCGACGCCGTCGATCGGGACCGAGAACGGCATTGATGTGATGGTGCCGGCCACGATGTGGCCGCCGAAGCGCTCGATCAGGGTCTGCAAGTCGCGTCCGATTAGCCGCGTCGCGCCGATGCCGACGGCCGATTCGCCTGTGAGGAAAAAGCGGCTGGGATAGGGCGGCAAGCCAGGCTGCTCGGCGCGGATCTCGACCGCATGATGGCCGACGTGCGTCGCCGCGCGGCCGAACACGCAGGCCGTGCGCGGTGCAGGCTTGGGATCGCAGCTGTCCTTGATCGTCTTGGCCGGGTCGCCGTCTTGACTCTCGCCGCCGTCATTGAGATTCACCACCCAGGACCAGGGATCCCAGTCCAGCAGCTTGAGGTTCGGGCCCTCATGCTCGGAGGGCAGCGGGTTCTCGACTCCGGATGCGTCGGGCTGGCGATAGGGCGTAGACGTCCACACCGACTGTAACTTGCCGCCTTCGGTCAGCTTGACGTCTTCGTTGTCGGTGATATTGCGCAACGTGATCGAATCGATCTTGTAGGCGTATTTGAGCTCGCTCGATCCGAACCATTTCGGCTGCGTCGGGGTCGGGCCCGGTGTGAATTGCGCCCCACTTCCCATCGCGTTTTCAACGTAATGTGCAAAGTGAATCACCGGCGCGGTGTCCGGCCAGACGGTGTTGTTCTGCTCGACGCTGGCGGCGGATGCAGTCGACGTCTGTGTTTCGGGGTCGTTTGGGTCCTGCGCGGGGTTGGTGAAGATCGCCGCGCCGGTCGGCGTGCCTCTCGTCGCCACGCCCATGATGCGATCGCGCCGATCAGTGAGGCTGATACCCTTGACCGGGCTCGGGGGTGCAGGTGGTTCTGTGTCGACTCCGGGTGAAATTGAGATACCCACACAGCCTTCGAGCGAGAAAAACCAGAGGTCGACCTCACCGCAGAACTCACCCTCAATCTTGACCTGAATGTCGCCGTCGTTCTCTCGCGCCTCGAGGATCAGTTCGCCATGCGCCGAGATCGAGGTCACGACCATGTCGAGCTTACCGGAGACGAAAACGCCGCCCTTGATGATCAGCGGCGCAGTGCCGAAGCCGACGAGGACTTTTGCCGAGGCGTTGAGCTCGATGGGGCCGGCCTTCCATCCTATCTCCCAGCCTGCGCCGAAGCCGACCGCGAAGCCGTCGAAATCAAATCGGTCGTCGCCGCCGAGTTCTTGCAGCCCTCCCTGTTCGATCATCAGGTAGGCCCAGGCGCGTGCGTCGAGGATTTCGGGCAGCAGCGTCAACGTGACCGGCTCGCCGTAGCGGCCGTGTTGCTCCTGGCCGTCGGAGCCGATGCGGACGTAGACATCGCCGGGCGTCGATGGATAGGGAAAATATGCGGCGAAAGGAACGTTGAGGGTCAGGACCTTGGGGATCGTGTAAGTCGCGGAAACCGCTAGTTTGATCGCTTCGTCGTCGATCACGATCAGGCCGGTAATCGTGCTGGGGGTCGCGCTCTCTGATGAGCGCGTGTCCTTCGCAACCGTGTCCGGTACGGAGACGATCTTGACGTCGACCCCGAAGATCACCTCTGGTTCGGGGAAGGCGATGACGATCATGCCGGAGCAGCTGAGCGAGAAGCTGACGTCCGGCAGTGTGCCGACCACCGCACCGAGGCCTATGGCGAACTGATCCTTCTGGGGGACGTACTTGTCCTCCGGTGCAAGTCCCCACCAGTCTAGTTCCTTGAGCACCGGATCGAGATTGCCGACCGGTGCGCGAGTTCCGTTCATGGTGAACAGGCCCTTGAAGCCATAGATGGCGAGACCCGACTGCGCAAGCGGCAGCGGCGTCGCGAACTGGACGCCGAGATAGAGCGATAAGAACACCGACGGCGAGATCTCCGGCGGCATGCCGACTGCGAGGGCTGCCTCGCAGCCGAGACCGAGCGGGATCACGCTGGCATCGACGCCGGCGCGGAGGATGCCGTTGTCCTCAATACGCACGCGGCCTTCACCCTCGAGCACGCCGGGCACGTTGGCCTGCAGCACCAGACCACGCAGTTCAAAGGCGGGGATCGGGCTGCCGTCGGTGAAGGTCAGGCGAATGATCGCCTCAGTGATCTCGATCAAGCCGATCTCGATTGCGACCGCAAGCCGTGCTTCGATCCACAGCGAGCCGGTGCCGACTGCGATCTCTACAATGCGCAGCAGGTTGCCGAGCGTACCGGAGATCTCCCACCGTCCGGGATCCTCGATCTCCAGCGACGAGGTGTCAAAGACCAGGGCGAAGCGGGCCCACCCGGTCTGCGAGCTGTCGTATTCGACGCCGACGCGCTTGTAACGGATCTTGAGCGGGTTATCCGGCATCGTCTTGAGGCCGAGCACGCCGCTATCGATGTGGAGCGTACACACGTAGTCGGTGACGATACGCACCTGCATGTCCGGCCCAGGATCGGAGATCGAACGCATCTCTGTCTCGAATGCCGCCGAGGTGAGCGCGACCTTGGATCCATCCCGGAGAACGTTGGTCACTGAGCCGACGACCCCAAGGCCAATCATGCCCGCGATGCGCGCACCGGATCCCAGGACGTTGTTGCCGGTCACACCGGACATCAGTGCCGGTCCGACCGCCAGCGCGGTCGTCAGGGTCTTGTTGTCGGTCCAAGCGAGGCCGTTGGGATCGCCCTCGGACTTGATGCCGAGCGCCACCTTCGTGTAGCCGGTGCGCGTATCGTGGGTCCAGGTCGCGAAGACGGTCAGGACCTCTTTGCTCGGGTCCTCGCTGATCGTCACGGGCACGGCCGCGTCATCGATGTCGGGCAGCGGCATCTCAGTCGGCGTCCAGGAGAACTCGGCCTCGGCGAGGGTGGGGATCGCGTCCTTGAGCTCTGAGACCGTCGGACTATCCCAGACAATCCGTAGCTTCACCTTGAAATCGATCTTCGGCGAACCAGATGGTGCCGCGACGACCTCGCGGCCACTTGCCGGAACGAGCGAGCGGCGCAGCGCGGCACCGGTCAACACTTCGTCGCTTTTGAGCGCGGCATCGTCCGTCGGCGTGCCGCCGACAGCGTAGATGTCGACACGCCGATAGCTCTCGCGGATCGCTTCAGCGGGATGTGTTGCATCACGATTGGCTGGCCAACCCGTCGTGTCTTCTGATGACGTGATCAGTCGGTCGACCAACTCAATTTCCATCTCATCGTCGAATCCATCCCCGGTTGGCGCGCCAACGGGGGCGGCAGCCTGCTCTCCACGCGTAAACACGCTCACGCTTGCCAGCGGCTCGCCGCTCTGGCCAGGCTGCAGCTCAGTCAGCAGTGCCTTGCCGCGTGTCGCACGGTCCGTCGCGAGCGTCGCGTTGTAGGCGTCGTCGCCGATGTCGTCGCAGCGGCCGATGACGAGGAACTGCGCGCCCGGATAGCGCTTAGCCCAGGCGAGCAGGTCGGCTTGCGAAAATGCGCCAGAGCCTGGCGTGCCGGCCGGTTTGTTTTCGCCCCAGCGCAGCTCGTTGTCAGTGTCAAAATCCATCAGGATTTGGACGTGACGATCAAGCGACGGCGCCGGTGTTGTAGCGGCAGCGATCGTGACGCGAGCGAGCCCATCGTCGGGTACGACGACGCTGCGCTTGTCCTCCGACAGCGTCGCCTGCGTGGATACGACATTGAATGAGCCGTCGGCGTGGAAGTCGCTCAGGTCAAACGTGTTCTCCACCACCGCCAGTGCGAGTGGTGACGAGTCATCGCTAGCGTCGAACACGCCAGCTTCGCAGCCGATGAGCAGGGTGCCTTCCTCGCGGATCTGCAGCCGCAGCCGTGTCAGTCTGACGTCGTTGTCGCCGCTCGTCTCCGTGAGGATGATCATCTGGTCGCCGGAAAGCTCCACGAGCTGTGGCGAGAAGCTATTACCGGACCAGCGTTCGTTGCGCCCCTCAATCTGCCATTCGAACTCACCGACGGTCTCTCCTAAGGGCTCAGCCGTCAGCGTCACCGACTCGATCGCGTCCGCCGTGCCCCCGATATGTACGACATTGGTGAAGCTCTCGCTGCCGAACGACGCGTCGATCCGCGGCCCCGTCTCGGATGCGACGAAGCGGAACGTGACCTCTGGATGCGGGAATTCGCTCCTCGTGCCGTCGATCGCGACCACCTCAATCGGCGTAACGCGCAGCACCTGGCCGTGGCGCACGGCACCGGTCGAGGCATCGCCCTCATCCTCGCTGCCGTCGGGCCAGACCCACCGCGCTTTCCAGTCGCTTGTGCTCTCGTTGCTTGGTCCCCCGAGCACGAGGCCCGCCGCGATCATCACCGTCGCACTTTGCGCTGCGGTGATCGTGACCTTGAAGGCGGTGTCATCGAGCGACGATGTCACGAGGTTGTCCGTCGCTGGCAGTTGGTGGAATTGGAATGCTGTGGGATCGAGCGGCGAGCGGCCGAACTGGATCTCGATCTCGCCCTGCAGTCCGATCGGTGAACCGATCAGCAGGTTCTTCACGCCGCCTGAGAAGTCGCCGAAGACGGGCAGGTTGCGCGGCGCGTAGCATGTTCCTTCACGGATCGCCACACCGACCCAGCTGGCATTCTGGCCGCGTGCCAGCACATCGGGCGTGCTGTAGTCGTCGGAGAAATCGAACTGGATGCGGCCAATGGTGAAGCCGAACTCGCTGCCGCCGATGAAGAAATGCGGCGGACTGCATTCCAGCGACATGATCGCGCCGGACGGCAGCGTCGGATCGAGCGGGTCCGGCTGGTCGACGAACTTGACGGTGAGGCCCGTACCCTGGTCCTCAAAGCGCAGCACCGCCGAACCGGTAATCTTGACGTGCTCTCGTGTGGGGTCACGCAGCAGATGGCGTGGCATCGTGCCGTTGTCAGGTACGAAGATCGCCGGCTCGAGCCCGTCGACGACAAGTTCAAAGGCGTCGAGCATCAGGTCGAGGCGCCAGGCTGCCGCGCCTGGTTCCAGATTCTGGGTGCCTGTCAGTGCGCCACGCTGGATCGCGAACTGCATCGGGATGCCGGTCTGCAGCAACGGGATTTTGAGCGTGCCGATGCCGATACGGAAGCCGGTCGAGATTTCGCTGATCGCCGCGTCGAGAGGCTGCAGCGTGCCGTGATGGAAGATGGCACCGGCGGACTGGCGCGTTGTGTGATCGGTGACGACGAAGCGCTGATAGAACTCCTGGACATCCGTGGACAGCAGTACCTGTGCTCGGTTCGCCAGAAAGATCAGGTCGATGAGTGGAATTCCAGCTCGGCGTACCACCGCTTTCTCCAGTGAGTGCGAGACTTAAATGTCGGCCGAATCAACTGTGACGTCTATACTTCTATGTGTTTGCCTCACAACTGGTACTAACGCACGACAGATGCACAGCGCACTGGGTTGTTCGCCACACGCACGCGATTTCTTGTGACAGAATAAGGGGGAGAGGTTCGTAGACACTATAGTTAATTTTACACATGCCGACGCATAGTCTCGGCTATGCGCCGGTGCAACCATAGGCTTCGCATTGCAACCGTACAGGGAGCTCGCTGCGCGAGCGAGCGCCTACTTTACGAAAAATTGCCTGCACCTGATTAGCCACGGTATGCTCGCTGCAGTTTCGACGTTGTGCGATGTCACGGTTCGTGGAGCCCGCTAATAGTGCCGCCAGCACTGCGCGTTCGGCATCTGTCAGGGTCGCTACGTGATCGGTATGCATGAGCGGATAGGTACCAATCAGCAACTGCTCGCCCTGTACTAGGGATTCCGCCAACGTGGCGCGTGGCCCGCTCGGTGCGAAAAAGGCTGCGAGCTCGGTGAGCGATGACAGGCCTAGCTTGCGCAGCGCCCGTGATGTGCAGTTGGTTACGGCGGAGCGTGAGATCCCGAGCATATAGCTGATCTCCTTGCCACTGTATCCTTGGCCAAGAAACTCGGCGACTTGGCGTTCGCGCATGGTGAGACCACGCGGGTCGGGAAACATAGGGTCATTCTTAATCGCAAGAACAAAGCGGCGCCCGTCTGAATCAAAATGATCCACAAGCGACCATCGACCTTGCACCAGGCCCTCCCAGGCCGCCAAGGCTCTGTCAGGGTCGCTACGGCCTTGGCGGGTTCGGAGCTTGTCGAGGCGACAGACCGCTGCGCGTAACGCATCTCGTGCCATCGAATGTTTGGCGCCTTCGCGAGCTTCACGAAGCTTGCCGGCGCCGTCCAGAATGGCCTCCACCGGCGGAGACTGGAGATCCAACGTCCTCGCTATGTCACGCAATCGGAGCCCGGCGCCAAGATGGCTGGCCACGCATTGCCAGCGGTGGCGCTCCTGTGCGGTAGGGACAATGTGTTTCGAAAATAGCCAACACAGGATGATGGCCCGGCCTTGGCCCGTAAGCCCCTTGACTGCAAGCTTGTCGTGCACGACACCGTTCGTAATCTGCTGAACGACAGCCGCCAAACCCGGTTCACGTGTGAATAAGGCTTCGCTGAGAGAGGTGACGGCCGGCCCGCTGCGGAAGAAATGACTGACGGTTGGAGTTTGCACCTGCATGCTTGCTGCGAGAATGTCGCGCGCATGCGCTGGCCCTAGCGCAGCAGATCGTACAAGCTTCAGGTTTCTCGGGGTGTACTGATAGGTACCGATGGTAGGCCAGAAGCCTCGACTTGCCAGCGATGCGGCGTGCTCGAGTACGCGGTTCAGCCAGGTATCGTCGTCATCCTCGATCCTGTATGCCTCCTCGATGAGCCCCACCCAATCCTTGGTGTTCATGGCTGTGAGTGGTGCGTTCCTCATCAGGGATGGATACGTGACGCATCCCAGTGGATCGCGGTGTGATGTTACCTGCCGCCATCGATCCCTTGGTTGCGAACACTTCGACTATCATACTCGGTGAATCCAGCGCAAATTACCAACGTCCCAGGTCCGAACGATCCTCACTTGTCGAGTCTCTTGAACAGTATGAGAGTGAAGGAAGGATGGTAAATCGATCTTCTCCGCGAAACCACGCGTTGCAGCTATTGCCTCTCAGTGGTCGGCGTTTCAGCACGGGGGGAGTGAGACCGACCACTGTGGATCTGACAGCAACGATTTAGAGCTTAGTTTAAGGGCTTTTCCGCCGCCAGGATGGGCTGAAACATCGGATCAGCGTCGAGCACGGCTTTCAGTAGCTCGGTATGGAGGAAATAGCGCCAGACCTCGTCGTCTTTGCCTGGTATGTCGTCAAACCAGCGTTTGGCCTCGGTCAGATGTCGTAGCATCCGGCTTTTATCCCCATAGTCCGGCATGAAAATCATGCTGTAGGCCATGGTGTATTCCGCAAGGAACTTGTCGATCGGCAATTCGGCGAGCGCCGCCGAGGCGAGTGCCTCCTCATAGGCTCGGACACTGTCGGGGTCGTGCAAAATCCGATTCCAGGCTACCTTGTTGATACGGGACCACGCGAGCTGGAGAAGGGCTTCGGCCTTTTGGGTCTTGCGATCAGTCGGAATGTCTCTGACCAACGCCTCGAATGTGTCAATCATTGGAACCTGGTCATTGTTCCAACGATAGGCCATACCCAGCCGGAAGCGATTATCCAGCCGTTCAGGATGGATTCTCGCGAGAGTTTGTAAGGCGGGCAACAACCGATAGAGCAGGTCCGCCGCTGTCGGCTGAGAGCATCCTCCCACTTCCATCCCTAAGGACAGATCCAAGCGGTCGAAAGCGGCGCTGATGGTCCAATAAAACTCGTTCACGGTGAGGGAAAGCGCCGGATCTTTGACCGTCAGTTTGTGGTTCTGAGCTGCCTCCCGAAGCAACACACCGTACAGATTTCTGGTCAGAACCGTCAGAGCGTCCACTTGATTCGGGTCGATGAGGAGGATGCGATTGAGCAAGGCGACCCGGTCGCGCAGCTCGGGAAATGAAGCGGCGCGAGCGGCTGCGGCAATCAGCACGCCAGGCCGATCGTCGGGACCCCACCAGACAATGGAGTTGGGCAGGGCACGGCTGGTCTCGGTCGTGAACGGTATCTTCTCTGCGACCATGCCCGGTGCTTCGGGCGTGATGGTCACGGGGAGATGGAACACGGCGGTGTCGCGTGAAAACCCGTGTCGCTTGAGCCCGCTGAACACCACCCATTGAGTGATGATGGACTTTAGCGCTTTCCGTTCACGCTTGATCGTACTTGTCCACTGGACGGTGTCTGGTCCATACGTGACGGGAGCGGTGAGTGGGTCCTGATAATGGACAGTGAGCTCGACCAGTGTGGTCGGAACGCCGATGACTTTCCCATTCGGCGTGAGCCGGAAGGAGCCATTCGGAATCGAACGGCTCTTTGTGGCGGCGAGATGCAGGCCCGTTCCGGGAGGTGTAAGCCCAAGCGCATCCATCACAAACGCAGAGGCAGAAGCCCGGGACAGGGCATCGCCATAAAACACAAGCGGCCCGGCGCTTGGCCAGAGGACGTTCATCGCGGTATCGGATCGCTTCATGAACGATGCATGGTCCACCGTCAGCGCCTGCCAACAATCGTCGTAGGAGGAATCGGCTGGCGTGCGTTGCTTCGGTTCTGCAAGGGAAGCGGTCACGAGCTTGTACTGGCACGCAAAGTCCAGTTGTCCGGCGGTGAGCTTGTCGCCTGTGGCGATGGCTTCGGCATATCGAAGGGCTGTGTCGACGGCTGCCTTATGGACGCTCTTGGTCTTCGTCGCCTTCTGAGGAGGATTGGGCGCTGCAATCGCAAAGTCCGGCAAGGTCGTCTGAAGGGCCATCAGCAGTCCCGAAACGAGTAAAAGTCCAAGAAATAAGTTCCTCTTCATGTTCATGAGGAAAAAGAGTCACGGTGTTATGAGTTATCAAGTTGAGGCGGTTCTTAGGATTTTCTGGCGCATGAACGCCCGATCGGCTGCCGATAACGTCGGTGCCGGACTGTGACGACAGAGTAACACGGTTTGGCGTAACGACATCACGAAGGTTTCACAATGTGGACAGGCGCCGAGGTGACGACGAATTTCTTGGCAAATACTCGCGGAAAGTTCGTCGTCGATGTAGGCGGACAACTGGCGAAGGATACGCAAGCACCGCATTTTGCCATGAGCATGTCGGTGTCGAGCTGTTGAAGACTGCCGCGGTTGTTTGGAAGCACTGCGTTTTGTCATAGAGATCGGTCCCTGTGCTACTCCAGCGAGCCGAGATCGCCGGGCGCTTCGCCGAGGCCTCGCGCACTGAGTTGACGACGCACAAACAGTCGAGCCCGGTGCAAGCGCGATTTCACCGCACGTTCATTCAAGCCCATAATGGCTCCGACCTCCTTGGCGCTTAACCCTTCCATGTCTCGAAGCACCAAGACCATTTTGTATTTCTTGGGTAATTGGTCGATCGCCGTATTGAGCGCTTCCCGCAATTGCTTGTTTTGGAGTGCTTCCTCAGGGCTGAGTCCATCGATCGGGATCTGTAATCGGAATTCGCCGTCGGACGCGGGGATGAATTCTTCGAGGGACAACTCTCGCTCCGGCGCACCTTTCCGTCTGCGCCGCATGCGCAGACACGCCCGCGAGGCGATGGTATAGAGCCATGTGGAAACCTGCGCGTCACCACGAAATCTATCGAAGCCCCGATAGGCATTCAGAAAGGTCTCTTGGACCAAGTCTTTGGCAGCTTCCGGTTCACCGCACAAACGATAGGCGAATCGATACATGAGGTCCACATGATCTTTGTATAGCGTATCAAAATTTTTGGCGGATGGGGAATCAATCGAAGAAGAGGCCGGCAAGCGGCGAGTCGTGGGTGAAGCGCTCATAAGCTGCGCCAGTCTACGAGGGGATTGAAAAGAGAGTCAAGACGAGGGTGGGAGATCCAGGAGCTACTTCATCCGGTGAAATTCGACGACGTCGCCTTGCGCGTCGAGCTCCACCGTAATGGGCGTTCCTTCCTTTGCCCCATTGAGGGCGGATTTGCCAAGATCCGCCGGGTAGATTTGGTCCCCTTCAGGGGTCCAGAATCGGACACCGGCCCGATCCGGAAAGGCGAATTCCAACGGACCCGTGATGAAGCGCCGGATAGGAACAGAATCGATGGAAGGGGAGAGGTCCGCCACGACATGGTCGTCATGCATCCGCAAGGTCAAGGTCTGTCCGACCTTGGCATTCTTGATCCCGATCTTAGCATCGACGTTGACGATGCCGATGGGAGTCCGAAAGAAAATGAAATTGGACTTCAGTTTTGCGATCGTCCCGGTCAGCAACACGTGCGCTTTAGCCCCATTAGTGGCAACCTGACCGATTTGAAGGTCGAACTGGAGATCGTGCACGCCGATGACGGTATCCGTGCCGTCAACTTCCACCGTCACTGCTTCACCGTTCTTGCGGGTGGCGAGCGCCCGCTCTTGTGTACCCATGTGGAAGGCCTTCTCTCCATCTTCCGGTGTCCAACGCACCAATTTTGTGAGGTCTTCGCTGTCTCGCTTAAACGGCCCGGTCAGATAGCGGTGGACGAGGGTCCCGTCGGTTCGCTTCACAATATCGATGACCACGTGATCGTCATGGACCCAAAAGGACACTTCTTGTGAGGCGGGGAGGGATTTGAGCGTGGTCTTTGAACTGAGCGACATGAGCCCGATCGGTGTTTTCAGGAAGACGATCCCAGGTTTGGCCCGCCAGACCCGCCCCGTCAGCCTGATGGAGGGGTTCACCTCCGTGAGAACGGGTGTTGGACGATCCGGTTCCTGTGGCGCAGCCGGAGGAGTGTCCGTTTGTGGCTGAGCGACTGGAGCGGTGTCGGGAGACTCAGCTTGGGGAGTTTCGCTGCTTTGAGGCTGAACGGCTGCAGGGATTTCAGTCTGAGGGCTGGGAGGTGCCACCTCGTCGGCTTCGGCTTGATTGGGTGTCGCTTGATCAGGTTGAGGTTGCGCCGGTGCAGAGACAGTGGTCTCAGATTCCGAGGGGACAGAATCAGGGAGCGATGTCTGGGCCTTCTCTCCGTCCGGAGGACTTGCTGTAGCGCATCCAGCATTGAGGAGTCCTAGGAGAAACACTCCTAGAAAGAGCTGTCGACTGTATACGAATCGATCCATGGACGAGGTGTTAGTTAATAGGGAGTAGGAATCTTTTGTTCTGTCTAAACGAACCACCGTGTTTCGAGGTTATGGTGCCGCAATCAATCCCGATCCGTCAATGCTTATGCGGAATAGCATGAGCTCAGAATTGGAGTCAACCCGAAATCGGGTAAGATATCAAGAGTCCGCAGCGGACCATGTCCAAATAGAGAGGAAAACTCAAGGATGCAGACGAATACCGCCGAGATCGTCCGAGTGCATGATCTCACACATGATGTCCGTGAGCTTGACCTGCGATTGATCTCGCCTTCGGCACTGGACTTCCAGCCGGGGCAATTCGTTTCCTTTGAGATTCCGGCCGAAGGGAAGCCGTATCCGATGACACGCGCGTATTCGATCGCCTCGCCGCCCAGTCAACGGGGTATCCTCACATTGGTCTTCAACCGTGTGGACCATGGACCAGGGTCGACCTTCCTCTTTGGCCTCAAACCCGGCGATCCGGTCCGGTTCAAAGGACCGGCGGGAAGCTTTCGCCTGCGCGACGATGCGCCACGCAATCTGATGTTTGTCGCGACCGGCACGGGGATTGCTCCAATCCGGTCTATGCTCCATACCCTGTTGCCCAAATCCACCCCTCAGCTCGTGTCCTTGCTCTGGGGGCTCCGAGCCCAGCGGGATCTGTACTATCAGGAAGAGCTGCACGAACTGGAAGCCCGGCATCCCCTGTTTCACAGTACCATCACATTGTCCCGTCCGGATCCGGGATGGACCGGTCCGACCGGTCGCGTCACCGCGCTGGTGCAGGAGCGTGTGAAGACAGTGGACAACCTCGCGGTGTATCTCTGCGGAAACGGCGGCATGATCAAGGACGTGACCGACTTTCTCCGCTCGAAAGGCCTCTGCCCGATCTATCGCGAGAAGTGGTACGACGAAGAGCATGAAGAGGAATGACGTTGCTCATGAGCTGGCCTGGATTTCGTGGACATCAGGTGAAGACCCGGCGGGAAAAACGAGAAGCGGACGGCCCATACGCGTGCACCAATCCATCAAGGCAATGGTTCTTGACACCTTCCTCTCTTCGCCTAGGAGCCTGTCCGACATTAGGCCCAACGCACTTGTGTGCAGGCACTGACT
>JBBIKN010000003.1:0-74901 GCA_037445435.1 Nitrospira sp.
CCTATCGACGAACCATGGTAGCTAGCTCAATCCAATCTAGGGCCAAATTTTAAATTGACGCATACCAAGTATGTAACTATACTTAACCATTTTATTGCTTAGGCACCTAAGCAAATTTAGCCGTCTAACTTCTATGTAAGGAGGATCTATGAAGCACGCATCCCGACTTTCCCTCGCAGTCATCGCCCTGGTGGGTCTCAGCTTGAGCGGCTGTCAGATCGTCGCCTCGCCGATGTTAGGTAGTATCTACAATGAAACGAAGTACGGCGATGTTGCGACCGACGAGGCAGGAGCGAGCAAAGAGGGTAAGGCTTGTGGCCAGTCGATTCTCGGATGGGTCGCAACCGGTGATGCGAGCATCCAGGCTGCAAAGGCTGCCGGAGGTATCACCAAAGTCGCCTCCGTGGACCACTCCGCCAAGAATATCCTAGGCATCCTCGGCGAATGGTGCACGATCGTGCGTGGTAACTAGCAAATCCTAGCGCTCTGCAGAAAGGGCCTTCAGGATGACTCCGGGAGGCCCTTTCACTTTCTGCCTTCCTTATTCATTGAACCGTGGGACTTCACCTCCCCGCGCGCTTTGTCGCTCTCCTTACGGTAATCTCCTTCTGCCTGTACGTCAGCGAAGTGGCTCAACCGGCTGGGTTTGGAGATGTGGAAGTGAGCGCCTATGCTCTGGGAGGGTGGTCCCGAGACGAAGATATCTTCAACCAAGGGACAACGGTTCCGAGCTCTGTCGAACAAGGGTTCGGTGCCGGATTAAGAGTGGGACTCTTCCCGGCTACGTTGCATCGAGCCATAGGGTTGGAGATTGATTCCAACCTGCACGGCGCAGCATTGTCCTTTCCCAACATCGTCAATGGGCGGAATAATGGGACCGGACATTCCGACCTGCTCTTAATTAATACAATGTTCAACCTGATCATGCGCTATCCAGGTGAGCGGGTCCGTCCGTACGTGGGTTTCGGCCTAGGCTGGTCTCATGGAACGCTCCTGAATCCCAACATTGCAGGACGAGACGATAAGGATTTCGACTCAGCCCGTTCCTTCACACATCAGTTTCTTAGCGGTGCGCAAGTCCACCTCCCTAAGATCCGTCTATTCGGTATGGAGAGACCCTATTCGGTTTTTCTATTCGGCGAATATCGGTATCTATCGTCGAACTATCACTGGGAGGGACTCGCCGTCGATTTTCGAACGCACTACGGATTGCTGGGTGCCGGACTGCGGTTTTAATTCCGCGACAGAATCCCCCTTGCATTGAATCAACAACTCACTCTGTTCAAACACATATCACTTTCCGGGCTCCTTTTCCGGATCGAGTACAAATCCATATTGCCCGGGATCATGTTTCCAAGCACCGGATGACAAGAGGCCGAAGAGCGGCACGAGCAAGAAGAAACCACCAACAACGTCCAAAGTCCCTATCGTGCTGAGGGTGCGTGAGGAAGTCCGATATTGAGTCTGATAGCCTGGTTTCTGTACTTCTATGAGAAGGTTTTCGCCTCGGTGCGCTTCGAATTGAACAGGAGTTTGACCAACCGGCCTTCCGCCGGCAACGACCTTCGCCTCGGATGGTGAAGAAGTCACATGAATGGTTTGCATCGAAGGAGCAAAGAACGAGCACCCACTAAAACTCGCCATAGCTACAACTGAAATGATCTTGTTCCGGACAGTCCTCAAGGAGTTCATCTCTCGCATATTCAGCATCCCTTTTTCATATGGTTTCAAAATTTCGTTGGCCATCGCTTTCATGATAGCAGAGGCCTTTTTCGGCATTACCGGGAAAGTCTCGTGCCTGCGCCAAGCGCGTACAATTTCTTCACTGAGCTATCCGCAGCAATCGCAGTTAGTTCTTTTCTGTTCCATTGATTGATAACCCGACAATCACTATCGAGGAGACGGACACTACCGTCGATTCCGTACTCTGCCTCCGACAGAAGGCTTCCGTTCTCATCGACAAGGCGATAGCCTGTTGCACTGGACATGATCGTGGCATGGCGTTTCACAACACCATCTTGTTCATAGGTCACGGTTGCACCATCCCCCGAAAGAGTCCATCGGATAGTGGTCCCACCCAAGGTGGTCACCTTCATGTCCTCACTGCCTATCTCGGAAGCCTTGATTGGGCTTTCTCCGGTCCAAAAATGCATCGAATTGAAGATGAACATGTCCAACAGCGCCGAGAATTGGTATGCCGGTATGATAATCATGCCGAAGAAGACGATTTCTTTCATCCATTTGTCGTTGATTTGACCGCTGCCTTTGACATTGCTGTTCCAGTGATAGACATTCCTCGTGAGATTGAACGGACCGTAACAGGCGGTACTGATCGTCGTAAGACTCAGCAACACCGTCCCGGCAACAATTCGGCGACCGAATTTGCTCATCAGTTACTCCTTTCATCAGAATGCCTGTGCTGTCTCATTCGCGGTGCGAGCCCTCATCTAGCACAATATGGGACAAGGGCACAATCGTATGATCAAGAACCTAAGTTATGTGGCCCGATTTCCCAACTTGATGTGTTTCGTCGACAGCCGTGCTCCCATCGTGATTACTCCCAGCATCCTGGGCAATGTGAATCGCTTTGGTCCTGCCGAACCCGGATTGAACAACAGCGTATCACCCAGCCATTCGCTCTTCGGTTGATGGGTATGACCGAAGATACAGATGTCCGGTCTCGTGCGATCGAGAAACGCTCGTCCTTCTTTTGTAAGCTTGCCACCTTCATACAGAATGTGACGAATGGCGATCCGGAATCCTGACAACTCGATCGTGGCCTCAGACGGAAACCCGCTCGTGCGGTACCCATCCACGTTGCCGGAAACCGCCGTCACCGGTGCAAGCTCCTCGAGCTGTTCTATGACGGTTCGATTACCGATGTCACCGGCGTGAACAATATGATCCACACCACGAAAATACTGCACAATCGCGGGATCAAAAAGCCCATGGGTATCGGCCAAGACACCGATACGGATCGCACGAGGAGGGTTCATGGGATCGTATTAGTCGACGCACCAAGTGCCGCCCGAACCTTAGTCCACTCGAATGTGAAAGGCTCATAGTCTTGTTTCGGCATCTGCGCGAGCTGTCCCTTCAGATGGTCGGCTCTGGCACTGCTCATCGGATGAGTAGAAAGCCACTCCACCCTTCCGTCGTCTTTCTCCGCCAACCGTTGAAAAAACGTGATCATTCCTTCGGGATTGACCTTGGCACGATACAGCAACTCAAGCCCGGTGAGATCGGCTTCGGTTTCCTGTGCCCGACCGAACTTCAAGGTCATCAATTCAACACCGAGCTGCTTCATGATTCCACCCAAGCCCTGCTGGTTCCCCAAGATGATCGACACGACGGCCACAAGACCCAGCTGTTTGACGATACGTTCGAGTCCATGTCGTTGCAGCACATGGTTCAGCTCATGGGCCAATACCCCCGCCACTTCTTCAGGACTTTCCGCTTTCTTCATCAGTCCCGTGAACACGACGATATACCCACCCGGTAAGGCAAAGGCATTCACCACGTCGCTCTTCACGACGGTGATCTCGAAGGTGTAGGGATTATTCGAAGCTTGGGCGGCCAGGCGACGGGTCATTTCTTGGACCGCCGCCACGGATGGACCGTCCTTCACCACATCTTGCTGCGCAAGAAAGTCACGGTAGGCGGATTCACCCAGTTTCTGCTCCCACTCCACGGGGATTCGATCCACGGCGATTTCAACCAGGAGATCGCTTCCGAACCAGAGCCCCAACACCGAGGCCAGGAGCATCCCTCCGACGATACCCCACACCATTCGATGCCGTTGCCGCGCCCGCCGGACCTGTTCCGCTGCTCGTTCAAGCGGCTGATTCAAATGGTCGGGCACCGCTTGCCGGAAGGCCAGAATCACATCAGGATTTTTCAAATACAGTGTTCGCTGGCCCGTCGGTCCCGTCCAGTCGAGAACGAGCTGGTCGTGATCGAGTCCTCCGGCTGAGACCTTCATACTTGAATATGGCACGGATACCGGCTGCCCCCCCTTGGCACCAGCGGGAAACCCAATGGTAATTCCATGCGCTTCGACATGGACAAGGCACGGCAGGCCGGTGGCAGGAAATTCCTCGCCGAAGCAGAGTGCATTGGGATGGAATTCGGTCATGGCGTGGCTCTCGATTGATTCACCAACGGCGGAATGTTCTCGCGCGGATGCTCAAACCGGCGGCCAACAAGGCCGCCAGCGAGAAACTACCGTAGGCGTAACAGTTTCCACCCTCCCGCCCCGAGCTGCCAAGACAGCTCCTTCCTCGTTTGGAGTACAGTGAGGATTTCCTGCAAACCGAGAACGATGTTGACGGCCATGTTCAGCATCCGCTATTCGGAGACCGGGATGAACTGTCGGACCCATGCTCCAAAGCCGCCCGGGTTGCGACTTTGAATGAACACAATGCCTGGCCCGCGGAATCGACACACAAAGCCTTCGCCGGACGTGAAGCTGGCGACCCATCCGGAAGTAGCCTTTTCGATGTTGTATGTGGTCGTGGTGGACCACGCCACCAGATGGCTGTTGTCCACGATATATTCCTGTCCAGGTTTCAGCTCGATCTTATGAATGGCGCCGAAGCTGTTCAGAACAAGCATCCCCTTCCCGCTCATTTTAAGGATGAAGAACCCCTCCCCGCCCAGTAATCCACGGCTCATGCTTTGCATTTGACTATCGATCGCCACCCCATCAGCACCCGCCAGGAATCCATCCTTCTGCACCAAATACTCGTTGACACCATCGAGATCAAGGATGACGATTTCGCCTGGGACAGTAGGGGCCAGCAGCACTTCGCCGGCGCCTCGACTGGCACGCAACGTCTGGAAGAAAAACTTTTCTCCGGTCAGAAACTTTCGTGACAGCGCCCCCAGAAATCCTCCCTCCATTTTGCTCTCGATGTCGATGGTCGGCGAGCAGGCCACCATCGCGCCTGACTCGGCCTTGATATGCTCTCCCTCGGCCAGCTCAACGCGTACCATCGGAAACGCACCGGGATACAGGATTTCGCTTTTCATCCTACTTCTCCTCTATTCGTTTATTCGTTTTCTTCTCACCTCTGCATGGGCAAAGCAGGTCGATGTCTCGTTGCACGCATGCACCGAGCACCGCCCAGCATCCGACTTCAAATCGGACCTGCGTGCGCGGTGCGCGAGCAGAAGACACGGCCTGCTTCGCCCATTCACTCCATCACCCATCCGTACACTCTTCGGCTTGGCTCCGGCCCTTCTTCCAGATAGCTCATTCTGAGCCGACCCAGGGCATCATTCGGCACTGCAAGTCGTTTCGCCTCAACATTCACCCCAAACACCTTGGCTGCGTTCAATCCAAAAATTCGTTCCTTCACCCGTCTCGTCAAAGGCTGATACTGATGCTTCTCGATCAGCTCTTCAGGGATCTGAAATCGCCGGAACGCCTCGATCTGCCATTGCGGTGTTCCATACCAAATGGAATCCGTTCCCCACAGCACATGATCGACGCCGAATGCGCGAATAATCCGGCCAAGGAGATGCGCGCAGACCGACGGATAGGTTGTCACCAATTGCGCGAAGGTCGAGCCCAGCTCCATGTAGATATTGGAGAGGCTCGGCTCGGCTTCCTTCATGCGGCAGAATTCGGTGGTCCAGGGGATTTCGCCGGTCTGTGCGAATATCTGATCGATCGATGTCACGCCCCGGAGTCCGGAGTGATACACCATAAAATTGAGATCCGGGAAATCCTTGGCCGCCTTGATCAGATCTCTCGGATGGTTGTAGTCCGGCACGGGACCAAGGGGCAGTCCCTTGTGGACGCATATCCGTTTCACGTTGAGCCTTCGCGCCTGTTCCAGCATCGGATAGGCGATGTGCTCATCGTCCATCCACCACCCTCGATCGAAGCCCTTCGGGCAGGAACCGGTGTAACATTTCCACGCATCGACCTTGAGGGTTTCAGTCTGCATCGCCATGAATTCTAAATCAGCCGCACCCAACTGTGGCGTCGCCAGACCGTGCGCCAGCATCCGTTGCGAACCGGCCAACCGATTGATCTCATCGCGAATGTGAGCCATCTCCTTCGGCGGGACGACGGCTTCGCGAGGATAGGGCCCGGGCGGCGTACTGATCAAACCCACGGTCGTCTCGCTATCGAAAAACACTTCTTTCACAAAATTCTTCCACGACAGATCATCAAGGGTGCCTCGATCACCTGCCAGTTTCGGGTTGAGCCCCGCCTCCCGAATGTGCTTTCTCAACGACAGCAGAGCCTGTTTGGACACGGCACCTTTCCGACCGGATTCGGCATCGGAGGGGTCGTAGTGGGAACTGACATAGTGGGTCTGCACATCAAAGATAAAGTACGGATCCGCCTGCTGCTCCGCAAACGCCGCCGTTTCGAACAGCTCGATTTCTTCGATATGAAAAAAACGGCCGAATGCATAATTCATGGCCAGCAGCGCAGCCGCCATCCCCCCCGTTGTATTCAAAAACTCCCGCCGTGTGACTCCACATCGAGCCGCCGCCTTTGCCGCTAACTCTCTCGTGACTCGCTCCACGCAAGCCTGCTCGGCCGTTTGTGCGATCGGGAGAAACTCCTCATTGGACACGATCTGTGTCGGCACAGGCGTTGGCAGTATCGCACCTTGCTTCACGGAGAGATCGCTGAGACGTAGTCTTGGTGAATGGGCCATGATACCTCTTCATCTACACAAAGCCCGCTGATTGTGTGGAATACTGGGATCGCTGTCAAGCAGCGATGCAGGGCGGACTAGGAACAGCGGGAATTGCTTATTTGGGCTTGGATGAGGTAGCTGAGGGTTTCACTGAAGCGGCAGACATTTGTACGGGAATCTCCACCACCACATCCGACTGAGGATCGGCATCTTGATCTTTCCCGTCGTGTCCCACGCTGTAAAGGACGCCTTTTTTCATGTTCACCAACATCGGCAAGCCGGTATAGGGATCATAGAAACTCTGTCCTGCTTTGGCGATCCGTGTGACAAGATCTCCATCTGCGGTACCACGCCTGAGCCACGCTTGTAAGCTGGCAAGCCGGAGGTGGGCATCTGTATCGATCACCAGTCCATTATACAGATCCCACGCAGGCAGCGGCTCAAGACCGACGATATTCTCGATCGGATTCGTGAGATAGTCCATCACACCGGACGCTGGAAAATGAATATAGGTTTTCCATTTCGGCAACGAGCCATATTTGCCTTCGCCTGCAGCTTTGTACGACGCGTCATAATATTCCGCGTAGTCGTTGAGACGGCGTTGCATCGGCAAGGGGAGAGCCGATGCCGCCATGGTGTAGACCGGCTGTTCTTCGGCTCTCGCGGCCTTCAACTGGGTTTCATATGTCCTCGCGGCCGAGACCAGTTCGCTTTGCATAGGCCAGCGCATCGAGAGTTCTGTCTGATCAAGCGGGCGAAGGATTTTGGTGAGTGGTCTCAAGTATGTTCCGTCAAAGTCCGAGCGTACGAGCAATCCCGAGGCGACCGCGATGTCGTCGTTGATCGCCTGCAGTGCCAGCATTTTCACTGCAAGGGTCCTTGCCTGCCCCAGCACGATGCGCCACACTTCCATGTCCGCTTCAAGTCGATCGATGCCGAGATCGGCACTTTGCAGAAATCCATCCGCCACATAAAGTTGATGGGCGAAGACCATCGTGGTACAGGGCGGACCACCAGATTGACCATACCCCCAGTCTTCAAAAGGAAGTTTTTGCCACTGACTATACCGATTGAGCATCAGCTGATGCTGGTTGCTCCACCCCTTGATGGTCTCTTGATGGGCTTTGAACTCACCGACAGGATCTGAACTGCGAACCCACCCGCGCATGACATTGGCCGATGCATTCGATCCCTCGATCGTCCTCGATCCGGACCCTCCAAAACACGTTAACGCCGAATCGCCACCATTGATATCAAGCTTCCGATCATGCCCCGCCTGCATCGGATCCTGACCGGCCGACGCGTCGATCCCGAGAAGGAGAAAGTAGCCGTTCTTCTTGAAATCCGACAGTGTGTGTTGGGGAGTGGTTGTGAGGCTTTGAAATACCGGAGAGGGCGACTCTTCCATGATGATCCAGGTCAGTCCGATTGCACCGATCCCTAACGCAATGAAGACTCCCCCGAGCATCACCAGCCCCACACACGTCATGACAATGGCACGCGTAGTCGAAAAGCATGAGCTGACGAATCCTGCGATCGCAATGTGGGCGCGACTCAGCGCAGAACTGGATTTTCGGCCGGGTTTTACCTCCGCTACGTGTTCTCGAGTCTCAGTCGCCCTGACATTTCGGGACGACTCAAAGAGCACATCAACAGCAGCAGCCACTGACATAGACCGGCTGACTTCCTGTGGTTCTGAAATCGGCGGAGGCACGTGGGCGGCCGAAGATGGTTGAGGCTGTTCAATGAATCGAATCGATTCTCCTGCCTTGACCCATTCCTCTTGTTCGGGCACTGGTTCTGGAGCCGGTTCCGGGATAGGAATCGGCGCCTCAACAAACTCCATTGACTGTGGTTGCCCCGCATATGTCGGCACCTCGGTCGGCTCTTCAGCGAGATGCTGGGGCGCAGGCAGCGATTCTTCAATTCTCGGCTGTGTAGGTAACGAGAGATGAAGTGCAATCTGACTCGGCGGCTCGCTGGCAAATTGTGATGGAGTGACGGGGGTCTCCAGAACGGCGCTCTGAGCGACAGCGGTCGTGCGATCATTACTCGTGTTCAAAACAGAGTCGGCACTCTTAGAGAGAATTTCTGATGGAGTCACCCCATCGTCCGCGACCGGTCTGTTCTCAAAAAGCGGCGACGGTATCATTGTTATAGGAGCTTCCACCGGCCCTGGCTTATCGACCGAAAGAGGGCTTACCGCCGGATGCTGTTGTTCCGGTTCTCCGACAGCGAGGTCTCCTTCAGTCGGAGAAAAGGTTTGCCCCAAATCAGTAGGAGACATCTCCGGCTCAGTCGAGAGGGATGTCTGAGGAGCAGGAGCAATCGAGAATGCCCAGGTTTCTGCAGTAGGACTAATCGGAGAGGTTGGTGGCTTCGATTGATCTGCACTAATTTTTGGTATCCAGTCCGAGTCAGGTGCACCAACGGATTGATCTATCGTTGACCTTGTACTTTCCGCAACCGGCTGATCTGTTTGCGCCGGGAGAATCGAAAGGGCCGACTCCTGAACTTGATCCCATGGCATCGGCGCAATTACAGGTCCGGCGGAAATTGGGTCGTCAACCGAGGCCGATTCTGCACGCTCCGGGATTTCGACCGCTTGATTCTCTAACACTTCTCCCTGAAGGGGTGCCGCAGCTGAGGCTGAAGAAGGTACATCTTCGACGTTCGTCCGGGTTAATTCCGAAGAGGAGACATTTGCAGCGTGATCACTTTTGAATTTCCACACACTGTCAAATACGGATTCCCATGAGAAGCCTGGTTGCTTCCATGGTTCAGACATTTCCTGAGTTGAAACTGACTCTGGACTCGATGGAACACATGCGCTTGCGGACTGTTCCGCCATCACCTCCTTCGAACCGGTCTCGACAGGTTGGTGGGGAGAGGGTTGTTTATCTTCAGCTTCTATTAGTTCGGCAGTCGCCGGTGTTGGTAAGAATCCGGGCGCTACCATCTCTTCAATCTGGGATGAGAGCGCTACGCCGGCATGTTCAACAGTCTGTCCGGAGCTCATCGGAGATTCCGGACCATTGGGAAGCTCCGTTGAGGGACCACTTACATCATAGGATGCCTCCGGTTCAGCATCGGCCAACAACTTGTCTTGTCGTAGAGATACGGCAGGATCAGCTGTTGACAAGGCTGGCTGTGGCTCTGGTTGTGTTTCTGAACGTTCCGCAACTGGCTCTGATGAGGAAGCGGACGGAAGGGAATCTTCGGGAGCACCCAGCCCGGAAAGATTATCCATCTGCGTGCCAGCAGGAGCATTCGTAAATTCATAGGCGCGGGTGTCTTCCGGCACATCACCTTGCACTTGACTCGCGTCACTCGCCGCATGCTCTGGTAAGGGTGTTTCAGAGAGCAACAACACTTCATTGAGAGTCTCACCCGAATGCTCAGGGATGTCCGTGATGGTGGTTGTTCCCAGAGACTCGGAGGAATCCGATAAACTAGCTGCCGTGATGGCATCAGGCACTGTTGTTGGAGGATCCTGAATCTCCCATGGCATCACCCCATCAATCGGTTCAGGACTTGCCGGAATTCCGCGACCTCCCTCAGGCATGTCGCGTGATGGAGCAACGGTCGATTGTCCCGAATCGCTAGACTGACGGGCCCGCAACTCACCGGTTTCCGCGTCAAAGAAGGACGCTAACCGAAAGGCCACGGGACTTGCGGGAGCAAGTTCCCGTATTTTTTCGTAAAGCTGAGAGGCATGGTGGGGATTATCAGGGTCGGGGTCCTCGATCAATATATCGACCGCCTTGCCGTACTCAGCCGCAGCCTCGAGGGCGTTTCCCTTTTCTTGATAGAGCGCCCCAAGTTTCTCTAGGTAAGGAACACATCGCGGACCGGCGGCTAAGTATTCGCGTAGCAAGGATTCCGCGAGCCAGTAGTCTTGGCGCTCAAAAGCTTCCTTGATGAGTTCGTCAAAAGCTTGCCTCGCTGGGATAAGACTTCCGAGACGGAGGTGGAGGGTGGCGAAAAGCCGCCGCGCCTCCATGTTGTGCGGATCAAGTGCCAGTAATTCCTTCAGCGCGGCAGAAGACCGCCCGTACTTGCCGGCATTCATTTGAGTGATGGCTTCCTCAAGAAGAGCGGTCTTCCTGCTGTAGCCGACCACACCACGCTTGTGGCCACGGATGGTCTGGGTTTTGTCGGATTTTAAAGGGGATTTTTTATTTGCGCGCACGCTACAACCTTAGCAGATTCTCATACCGCAGGAGTCTGCACCAGCCTAACCCAACCTCCCGGACTCTTTTGAAGTGAGGCGTCGATTATTGACATAGGGGTGAAACCTTGGAGGGGGTTTGCAAGCTGGATGCCTTTACTTTCCTACGATTCATTAAATTAAGCCATTGAAAATTAATGGCTTTGTTCTGGAGTATTCCCTGGCTCTTCATCATGCATCCAATTTTGGACAGCCCTTACAAGCTGCTCAATGGAGTTTTGGAATTCCTCAAGCTGTCCGCACCGGAACACGACAAACGTCAACGATTAGGTGCTGGCGATGATCTGCTGAGAGAGGAACCGAAGCCTAGGCTTGCATGGATTCATCCGTCACCTCACGAAACAGTTGTGAGGCAATACGGTGACTTTATCTGTATAGCCCTAGGACCATGGGTTGCGTAGCCCATGCACATCGCCTCTCCTTATCGGTTTTTTGTGAAAGGAATTAGCCATCTGCGAACCGCTCCCACCAATCCAGAATAGGACCATGCGGCCGAAATACCCCCCCCCTTCTGCACACGAGCTTAGGCTCCCTTTCAAAAAACTTCATCCTGGTTGTGTCCTTCGCTGCGCCTATGATACGGTCAGACCCACGTATCCACTCAACTGATGCCACGGAATCGATAGTCAATCGTGCAAGTCCTACCAATAGTTTTTCCATCGAGCAGGAAACTTGAAGTCTCTCTGGCTTTATGGCTGCTTCTCTCCCTGGCATTCCCCCCTCTGCTGTTCTCGCAGGGAACAGCAGGCCAGCCTGCAAAGGTCGCGTTAGATTTTAACGAAGTCGATATCCCTGTCTTCGTCCGGTTTATCGGTGAGCTCACCGGAAAAAACTTTGTTCTGGATGAGACCATTAAGAAGCAGGGCGGGAAACTCTCCGTGTTTTCTCCGACCAAGGTCTCAACGGACCAGGCCTTCAAGATGTTCGTCGCGGCATTAGAAGCGGCTCGTCTGGCTGTGGTCCCGAAAGGAGACAACCTCTATCAAATCGTGCCGATGAGCGACCTTCCGCCGGAACGAGGTGTGTTTGTCTACAAACTCAAACATGCCAATGCGACGGATTTGGCGGCTGTGCTGACGAATCTGGTGGCACGATCGCAAACCGTTGCGCAGATAACGCCCGGCACCAGGCCTCCGATCCGACCGCTGACGGAATTCGAAGCTCCGGTCCAAGTATTTGCCGATAAAGCAACGAACTCCGTCGTGATCAGTTCGACCAAACTCGCCTGGAGTCACCTCCAATCCGTAATCCGTGACCTCGATATACGGCGGAAACAGGTTTTTGTGGAGGCGGTCATCCTAGAGGTTCAAGTAGATCGCCTTCGCCAGATCGGGACCGACCCTACTCAGGTCCTCGGGGCTGGAAAGTCCGGTTTTTTGCAGGGAATCGGAGGGTTGAACAGGGCACCTGAAGAACTCGCCTCCGTGGCTCAGGCCATCAGCGGTGTCGCTGCGGGCGGAGCGACCGGCGGCGCAGTCACCGTGTTGAACACGCTTAACGTCCGGGCATTCATGAACCTCCTGATGAACCTGACCGATACGAACATCCTTTCCACACCCCAGGTCCTCGCTGCCGATAACCAAAAGGCCAAGATCGTCGTCGGCGAAAATCGCCCATTTCCAACCGGACAGGCGCAAGGCATCACCGGTGGCACCCTCGTAACTATTGAGCGCAAAGACGTCGGCGTGACGTTGGAATTGACGCCGCAGGTATTAGAGGATGATTTGATTCGGCTTGAAATCAAGCAAGAGATTACGGCCATCGCAGAAAACGTGGCTCAGACCATCGGCTCCGGTTCAGCCAGCATCCCGGTCGGCCCCACGACGACGAAGCGATCCATGGAAACCACGACGATCGCTCAGGACCAACAGACACTCGTCGTGGGAGGACTCGTGCGTGATAACCTCACTCTCAGCGAAAGAAAGGTGCCTCTGTTGGGGGACATTCCATGGCTCGGATATCTGTTCAAATCTCAGAATCGCGCGATCGAGAAACTCAATCTCCTCGTCTTCCTCACGCCTCACTTAGTCCGGGATGATGCAGACGTGGTGGAACTCAATGCCAGAAAGGCCAAAGACATCAATGTCTTGCAACGAGACAATCGAATTGAGGAACCGACCAAACTGAAGCAAGACGTGCTTGAACGACTTGAGCTTCCGTCAACCATCCCTCCTTCCCCTTTAATCGAAAAGCCGGCCAAGCCTTAATGGCCCGCCTATTCTTGAATCACTGCAAGTCTGCCAACATGCTCCAGGACCAGTGGTTCTACAAACCTCTGGTACCATCCCAGGTTGCTATAGGGACGATGGTAGGCCATAGCCCCCCCTCCGCGGAATGGCCCCTTGGTGCCTGTCCCGTTAAGCTGCAGGCTTACGGAGGGCATACCAATGGTTGATACAACCGTGAATTGGCGAATCCATCCCCGGCTACCTGTGGCCTATCCAGCGATATTCGGAGGCGCCCCATTTGTGGGTGAAGGCGTCGTCTCGAATCTTTCCCTCTCCGGCTGTTCAGTAACTTGTGAGCGAACGGTCCTGACCGGAAGCTATATCAAATTGAGCGTCCTCTTGCCGGATCCCACCTCCTCGCTCTTCATTGAACTGGGAAAAATTCGTTGGGTACGCGGCAATGCCTTCGGCGTGGAGTTCATCCGTGTGCCGACGCTCACCAGGCACCGACTGGATCGAGTGGTCTCCCAAGAGCTGACCCTTGATGAGAAACTTCTTCCGGCTTTGATCTGAGCTTGGATCCAATTTTCAAGCCCTCTTTTCAACACTCCTTGCCGCCGTCGTGCAGGGCAGGGTACCGCGATTTGCAGGACAGGACGCTCGTGGCCCAGTTGGGGTCGAGATGACCATTCTCATCCGCCGTCTCTTTGGGCTTGTGAGTTGAACATGCCGACACTCATCCAGCTCAGAGTGACCCGAGAAGCTATCTCTGACTATGGCGAGAGCTCCGAAGGATGCACGGCCATCCTGAAGAAATGACACCCAACGAGGAGAAACCGTGAGTCTAATTCAAGAGGGGAAATCGAAGGAACGCCATATTGCTTCTACGTGCACGGAGAGGGGGAGGGAGTACGGTCATGGGTGAGGAAGATCATGATTCGAGCTGTTCCACCCGTTGGTGAAGGTGTTGATAGGACGAACGCAGCAGTGCGCGAGTCTCGTGCGATTCGTGATTGATGCTGGATTGAAGCTCCGACCGAATGTCTTCGATTTTGTGATGAAGCGACTCATGGCCTTCTGCGAGCAGTTCGATTTTCTGTTCAAGATGTTCAACCAAGACGCCGGTATGCCGTTTGACCGCTTCGATGTCTCCACGAAGCCGCCCTTCGACCGCTCCGATGTCTCCATGAAGCCGCCCTTCGACAACTTCGGTCACTTCCATCACGATCTGCCTGATTTGGTTCAGCGATTCCTGATCCATGCCGGTCGTCCCTTCAATGGACGCTTGAGCTTGGCTGTATGAGCGCACGAGAAACAGCACTCCTCACCTTCGCATAAAGGTGGGGGTGTGCACTGACACTGTGAACAACCCTACGGCTTGATGTCAAAGTGAATCGACAAGCCCGCATGCACAAGGATCGTTCTGATCGTGGATTCATACTGATCTACTATTAGACCATCTCCAAAGGGTTGGGACAACCCAAACCGATCCGTATTCAGCTCCTCGTGATTGGCATGGATATACTTCGCCTCAACAAACGCAGCCACGTACTTGAAGAGATGCGCCTTAACCCCTCCCAGGGCCTGAAACGCGATTTGCGTATCCCGCTGATCAACGATGGGGTTCTGAAACGTAGCCCCCCGTGAGCCACCGGGTCTCATCGACAGCTGATGCGCTCCCACGCCGACCCCGACGTAGGGATGCCACCGCCCGTTGGGATAGGCTTCGGAAATCGCCATCGGTCGTCGAATCAGGAAATTGGCGCCGACGTAGATGGCTTGGATCTCAGTCGTGGTGCCCTCAAACGATCCGTCTGGATTAAGAGTCCCATTAAATCCGGGCCGACAGCAAGCCACGTCCGGCCACCACACAAAGCCGGTGATTTCAGTACCGATGTCAAATCCTAGCAACTTGTTTCTGGTTGGAAACCAGATTCCTGCGTTGCCGCCGATCGACTGTTTATTCTGATAGTCGACATTCCTATCCACTGTCCCGTCACGAAACGTGGCGTCCTCACTGAACGGGATGGCAATGCCCGCCATGAAGGAAAGATAAGGCTCGATCGTCCCCGACGACATGCTCGGAGGACCAGACGTTAGGGCATAAGGATCGGCGACCCGTTGGCTGTACGGATCTTCCGCCCGTGTAAGATCGGAGTAGCCAAAGACACAGAGAAGGCAAACGATCGCCGAAATTCTCGTTTTCATTCATCACCCTCCCAAGGTAAAGAAACCATCCTGTTCGACGACTTGTGGTCGCGAAATCTGAGATCCGTCAGTCTATCGTCGATGGTCAGTGAGGCGATACGAGACGATTGCGTCTTCGCTATACTCACATCGGCCCCCGATTCGGCTGTTGCGGCTATTGGCATGAGAGCCCACCTATCCGCCTCCAGAGCGATCATGAGGAGAGGCCTTTCTCGCATCGTAGGGGCGAACGGCGCCAACAGTAGCAATCCCCGCGTGTTTTTTAATAATAGATAAAACGGATTGGAGCTATCGGTAAATCCAATACCCTATCGGACATAGCTGTGCCGATGGATGAATCGACTATTTCTCAAGCCTTCCCTAACAGCCATCATACGTCGCCCTTATACATGGCGCTGCAACACACCAGTAAACAACCCATTGAAAGATATGGCAATCGTCACGCCCGCGTCACTGCTCAGAGGATGGACATCCCATCGAGAGGACATCGACAAAGTTGTGGCAGAGGAAGATGCCAACAGAAGAATGTACCGGGGGAGCTACCGTCCCAACGCTTTTTTGACCACCGTACCGATCTCAGCCGGATTCTTGACGACCTTGACGCCGGCCGCTTCCAAGGTTTTCATCTTTTCGGCTGCGGTACCTTTTCCACCGGAAATGATCGCGCCGGCATGCCCCATGCGGCGTCCGGGAGGCGCCGTAATACCGGCGATGAAGCTGATGACCGGTTTCTTCACGTTCCTCTTGATAAACTCCGCGGCTTTCTCCTCGGCGTCGCCGCCGATCTCACCGATCATGACGATCGCCTGAGTTTCGGCATCTTTTTCAAACAGTGGTAGGACATCCACAAACCCCGTGCCATTGACCGGATCACCGCCGATCCCGACGCAGGTAGTTTCACCCAACCCCAACGTCGAGAGTTGATGGACGGCTTCATAGGTCAAGGTGCCGCTGCGAGAGACGACTCCCACAACGCCTTTCTTATGGATAAAGCCAGGCATGATGCCGATCTTCGCTTCGTCCACCGTAATCACACCGGGACAATTCGGCCCGATCAAACGCACGTCACGACCGCGAAGCGCTCGCTTGGCCTTGACCATGTCGTTGACGGGAATCCCTTCGGTAATGCAGATGATCAACTTCACGCCGGCGTCTGCCGCTTCGAGGATCGCGTCCGCGCAAAACGGCGGCGGTACGAAGATGAGTGAGGTATCGCACTCGGTCTTCTTCACCGCATCGGCCACTGTATTGAACACCGGAATACCTTCGACTTCCTGCCCGCCCTTTCCCGGCGTCACACCGGCGACCACCTTCGTCCCGTAGGCCTTGCACTGGGTCGCGTGGAACGAGCCTTCCTTGCCCGTAATTCCCTGCACCACCACTCGTGTATTCTTATTGACAAGAATGCTCACGGCGCTCTCCTTTAGGCTGCTTTTCCAGTCAGTTTCACGATCTTTTGGGCTGCCTCCCAGAGATCATCGGCAACATCAAGCTTCAATCCCGATTCAGCCAATAGCTTGCGGCCTTCTTCGGCATTCGTCCCTTGCAGTCGCACGACCAGTGGGACCGTGATCTTCACTTCCTTGGCCGCTTCGATCACACCATGCGCGATGCGCTCGCAACGAACGATCCCCCCAAAGATATTGATGAAGATGCCTTTGACGTTCGGATCCTTCAAGAGAATGCGAAAGCCAGCTGCCACCGTTTCTTTCGTCGCGCCGCCGCCGACATCCAAAAAGTTCGCCGGCTCACTCCCTGCCAGCTTGATGACGTCCATCGTCGCCATGGCGAGTCCCGCGCCGTTCACCATGCAACCGATATTCCCGTCAAGTTTGACATAATTCAGATTGTTGGCCGCCGCTTCGATCTCCAGCGGGTCTTCTTCGTTCAAATCCCTCATCTGTTGCACGTCTTCGTGCTTGAAGAGTCCGTTGTCGTCGAACGACACCTTGCCATCCAACGCCACCAGTGTTTTTTCCTTGGTGATGATCAATGGATTGATTTCGACCAGCGCGGCGTTCTTCTCCATAAAGAGGCGGTAGAGGTTATCCAGCAGCTTGACGAACTGGTTGATGACGGCCGGTTCGATGTGCTGAAGGCCCAGCCCAAAGGCCACATTACGGCCATTGTGTCCTTGGAACCCAACAGCCGGGTCGATCGCTTCCTTGATAATTTTCTCGGGCGTTTTTGCAGCCACTTCTTCGATTTCCATCCCACCTTCCGTGCTGGCAATGAAGGTCGGCCAGCCTGTATCTCGATCGACCAGAAGGGAAAGATAGAGTTCCTTGGCGATGTTCGCCCCCTCTTCCATCAAGAGGCGGTGGACTTGACGTCCCTTGGGGCCGGTCTGATGCGTTACCAGCGTCTTGCCGAGCAGCTCCTTGGCCAGCCCGGCCACAGCCGTCTTATCCTTGGTGATCTTGACGCCGCCGGCCTTGCCCCGTCCGCCGGCATGGATTTGTGCCTTGACGACGAGCACCGGCGTATTCAGCTCGTCGGCCCAGGCCATCGCAGCATCCGGAGAGGTGATTTCCTTTCCGCGCGGCACCGGAACGCCGAACCGAGCAAAGAGTTGCTTAGCTTGAAACTCATGAACGTTCATCTGAGTCCTTTCGAAGGTTCAGGTCGAGGCTAAGAGTTGAAGGTTGAGGGAAGACGCCAAGAATCATGACTCCCGACTCAACCTTGACCTTAGCCTCAACCTACTTTTCTTGTGTACGCCGGCAGAATCATCGGTGAAATGACACCGCTGACATTGCCGTGTTTCTTGGCCTCGGCACGGAATCGCTGCAAGTGTTTCAACGTGAGCTTCCCCTGTTTCATCGTCCCGACTCGACCGGCGGCGGTCAGGCCGGACCGCTTGCCGAAGACCATGAGATCAAGCAGCGAATTGCCCATCAAACGGTTGCGTCCATGCAGCCCACCGGAGGCTTCTCCGGCAACGAAGAGGTTTTTCACGTTCGTTTCCGAGTTCGTATCGATCTTCACCCCGCCGTTCTGATAATGCAGCGTCGGATAGATCAAGACCGGATCCTTGCTGATGTCGATGCCGAACCGTTCGAACTGCATCATCATCGCCGGGAAATGTTTTTCCACCGTGCCGGGACCATGCTCCGCGTCCAACAACGGCGTATCCAGCCAGACACCGACGCGGCCGGACATCGTTCGAATACCGCGGCCTTCTTCGCACTCACGGATGATCGACGACGACACGACGTCGCGCGTGTCGAGTTCGTTCACGAAGCGTTCCCCCTTCGCATTCACCAGCTGCCCACCCTCAGAACGGATGCCCTCCGTCACCAAGGCCCCGATCAATTGTTCGGGATACACGGCTCCTGACGGGTGGTACTGGAACGTATCGATGTGTACCAACTTGGCGCCCATGCGGTAGGCCAGACAGAGCCCGTCTCCCGTCGCCCCATAGTGATTGCTGGTCGGAAATCCCTGAATGTGCAACCGCCCGATGCCGCCGGTCGCCAGTATGACGGACTTGGCCGCCACCACCACCTGTCGCTGATTATCGAGATCCTTGAAGATCGCGCCGGTACAGTTCCCTTCCTCGTCGCTGAGCAATTCTATGGCCGCTGCAAACTCCAGCAATTGAATCTTTTGATTGATGACCTCGTCCTTGAGCACGCGCATAATTTCGAGGCCGGTATAATCGGAGCACGTCAGCAGGCGCGGTTTGGAACTGCCGCCGCCCTTCTTCACATGCAGGTTGCCGTCCGCCTGACGATCGAACAGCACGCCCAGCTCGATCAGCCACTTCGCAATCGACGGCCCTTCCTCGACCATGACCTTGAGCAAGGCATGGTCGTTCTCCATGTGCCCGCCCTTGAGTGTGTCGAGAAAATGAGTCACCGGTGAGTCTTCCGGCGCGACGGAAATCTGCATCCCTCCCTGCGCCATCACGCTGTTGGAATCCCCCAATCGAAGCTTCGTCGCGAGAATCGTCTTCGCACCGGCTCCATGCGCGTGCAGTGCGGCCGCACAACCGGCACCGCCGCCGCCGATGACCAAGACATCGGTCGTGTAATGCGGCGTCAACTCGGGATTGTCTTGAATCGGGCTGTCCCCTTCGAGCAGCGTGGCCAATTCCACGACGGTCTTCTCGCCTTCATTGGGACCGAAGCGAATCGGTCGATAGGCGCTGGCGCGAAAGTCGGGGTGATACTTATGAATCAACTGGTCGCGGTCTGCGGGAGAAAACTTGGGGATGGTCTGCTTACGACGGGCATCCCGAGTCTTGTGCACGATTTGCTGGAGTGCGTGAATATCCATCTCGGTCGCCTCGATCGCCGAATCACTTCACCGCAGCACAGTGCTCGGCCAATTCCTTCTCATTCATCCTCAGAATCCTGCTCCACTCTTCGTCATACATCCCGTCTTGGATTTCCTTGATGCGGGTATCGAGGCCGACCGGCTTCTCGGTGAAGTGCGCCCCCTGTGCACGACTGACATAGAGTGCCACGAGGTTCGGGGCAATATCGGCGATGCAGACAGGCGTACACATGCCGCACATGACGCAATCCATAAACATCTCGGAGACGCTCTTGAAATCGCCGAAGACGGCCTTCCACACGCCCTCGCGGACATCGATCTTCTGGGGACAGGCTTCGGTGCAGGCATTGCAATTTCGACAAAGCGGCGCTTCGGGATAGAGATTGAACAGGTCTTGTTTGGGATCTTGGAGCTTCTGAATGTCGTAGGTCGCCTTACGGGCCGGAAACGGCGGCATCATGGTAAACGACATGCCATCCTGTATCGCCATCTGACAAGCCAAACAGGTGCGGACCTTGGCATCGTCTTTCGTACGATAGTAGGTCGCACAGGCACCACAGAAGCCACCGAGGCAGCCGACGCCGCGCACAACGTCGATGCCCGCGTACCACATGGCCTTGACGACCGTGATCCCTTCCGGCACTTCCACTTTCTTGCCGGCGATTTCGATCGTAACCATTCGGGGCTTCAGCACTTCTGGCTGATCGATCACATTTTGGTTGTCAGTAATTTCTGTAGCCATCGTACTTTCGTGAGACGTGAACCGTAAGGAGATTGAAAGCGCCCCCTGACGCCTAACCCTCTACCGCAATTCTACGCAAACGAGTCGATAATCTTGTTCAACGTGGCGCTCGGGCGCATCGCCTTGGAGGCCTTCACATCGTCCGGATGATAATACCCGCCGACATCCTGCGGTTTGCCTTGCGCGGCCAGCAGTTCCTGATCGATCTTCGCCGCGTTGTCTTCCAGTTCCTTGGCGATCTTGGTGAACTTCTCCGCAATTTCCTTGTCTTGCGTCTGCGCGGCCAAGGCCTGGGCCCAGTAAAGAGCGAGGTAGAAGTGGCTGCCGCGGTTGTCGATCTCGCCGACCTTGCGGGCGGGCGATTTGTTGCTCTCGAGGAATTTCGCGTTGGCTTGGTCCAGCGTGTCGGCCAAAATCTTGGCAACCTGGTTGTTGCCGGCTTTGGCCAAGTGTTCCAGCGATGCCGCCAGGGCCAAGAACTCACCGAGCGAATCCCACCGCAGATAGCCTTCTTCCTGGAACTGCTGGACATGCTTGGGCGCCGACCCACCCGCACCGGTCTCGAAGAGGCCTCCGCCGTTCAGCAACGGCACGATTGAGAGCATCTTCGCGCTGGTGCCGATTTCGAGAATCGGGAAGAGGTCCGTCAAGTAGTCGCGAAGCACGTTCCCGGTGACCGAGATGGTATCTTTTCCTTCCTTCATCCGCTGCAGCGAGAATCGCATGGCTTCGGCGGGCGCCATGATCCGGATGTCGAGCCCTTTCGTATCGTACTGTGGCAGATAGCGCTCGACCTTCTTGATGAGTTCCGCGTCATGGGCCCGCATCTTGTCGAGCCAGAATACGGCCGGCGCGCCGGTCGCTTTGGCGCGGTTCACAGCGAGTTTCACCCAATCCTGAATGGCCGCGTCCTTCACCTGGCACATGCGCCAGATGTCGCCTTCTTCGACCTGATGCTCAAGAAGCGCCTTGCCGGCGGCGTCGACCACGCGGATCGTCCCGTTGCCCGGCGCCTTGAAAGTCTTGTCGTGCGAGCCGTATTCCTCGGCCGCCTGTGCCATCAGGCCGACATTGGGCACGCTGCCCATCGTGCGCGGGTCGAACTGGCCGTACTGCTTGCAGAACTCCACGATCTCCTTATAGATCGGAGCGTAGCTGGAGTCCGGGATCACGCACTTCGTGTCCGCGAGCTTGCCGTCCGGCCCCCACATTTTACCGCCGTCGCGAATGACCGGCGGCATGGACGCATCGATGATCACGTCGCTCGGCACATGGAGATTGGTGATGCCCTTGTCGGAATTCACCATGGCCATCGGAGGGCGCTTCTTGTAGACCTCTTGGATGTCCGCTTCGATGGCCTTGCGCTGGTCTTCCGGCAGGGACTTGATCTTCGCATAGACGTCGCCGATGCCATTGTCCGGATCGACGCCGAGCTTCTTGAACGTCTCGGCATGCTTCTCAAACACATCCTTGTAATAGACGGTCACGGCATGGCCGAAGATCTTCGGGTCCGAGACCTTCATCATGGTGGCCTTCATGTGGAGCGAGAACAAGACGCCTTGCTTCTTTGCATCTTCGATCTGCTCTTCGAGGAACTTCCGCAAGGCCTTGACGCTCATGAAGGTGGCGTCGATGACTTCGCCGGCTTGCAACGCGATCTTGTCTTTCAGCACCGTGGTCTTGCCGTCCGCACCGACGAACTCGATCTTCGCGGTCGTGGCTGCGGGGACCGTCATCGATTTCTCGTTCGAACGAAAGTCGCCGCCTTTCATGTGGGCGACGTGGGTCTTGGAATCCGAGCTCCACGGGGACATCTTGTGCGGATGCTTTTTGGCGTAGTTCTTCACCGACAACGGCGCGCGGCGATCGGAGTTTCCTTCGCGCAACACCGGATTCACGGCGCTGCCCTTGACCTTGTCGTAGCGAGCCTTGATCTCCCTTTCCTTGTCATCCTTCGGATTTTCCGGATAGTCGGGCAGCTTATAGCCCTGCTTCTGTAGTTCCTTGATGGTCGCGACCAACTGAGGGATGGACGCGCTGATGTTCGGCAGCTTGATGATGTTGGCTTCCGGCGTCTTGGCCAACTCGCCCAGCTCCGCCAGCGCGTCCGGCTGCCGTTGCTCCGGCGTGAGATATTCCGGAAACACCGCGAGGACGCGGCCAGCAAGGGAAATATCCCGCAGTTCCACGGTAACGCCTGCCGCTTTGGTGAACGCGTTGATGATCGGCAGGAATGAGTACGTCGCCAGCATCGGCGCTTCGTCGGTCTTCGTATAGATGATTTTGTCAGCTTTTGCCATGGTCATTCTCCCTCTTCCTATATGGATTAGTTCAGCGCATTCAACGCCGAACCGGCCTTGAACCAGGTGATTTGTTGTGCCGTCATGCTGTGATTTGCCTGGATCTGTACGTCACCGCTCGCCTTGTGGATGATCACGGTCACCGGTTTGTTAGGCGCCAAGTTGACCAGGTCCACCACGCTGATCAGGTCGTTTTGTTCGATCTTGTCGTAGTCCTTCGGATCGGCAAACGTCAGCGGGAGAATGCCCTGTTTCTTCAAATTGGTTTCATGGATGCGGGCAAAGCTCTTCGTGATGACCGCGCGCACGTTCAAGAACCGGGGCGACATCGCCGCATGCTCACGGCTGCTGCCTTCGCCATAGTTCTCGTCACCCACGACGATCGATCCGATACCCTGCGCCTTATAGGCACGGGCGATTTGCGCGATGGTCAGATTCGACTCGCCGGTCAGCACGTTGGTGCCCTTGCCGGGTTCCGATGAAAAGGCGTTGTTCGCCCCGAGGAACATGTTGTCGCTGATCTTGTCCAAGTGCCCGCGGAACTTGAGCCAAGGACCGGCCGGTGAGATATGGTCGGTCGTGGTCTTGCCCTTTGTTTTGATCAGAAGCGGAAGCCTCTCGAAATCTTTTCCGTCCCAGCGCGGAAACGGCTGCAAAAGCTGCAACCGCTCGCTGGTCGGCGGAATATCCACGGTTAAAGCCTCTCCGTTTTCAGCCGGGGCCACGTAACCCTCCTCGCCCTTCGCAAAGCCCTTGGCCGGCAACTCCTCTCCCACCGGAGGCTGGAGCTTGAATTCCTTCCCATCCGCACCTTTGACCGGTTCGTGAACGGGGTCGAATCCCAAGTCACCGGTGATCGCATAAGCCGTCACGACTTCAGGGCTGGCGAGGAAGGACAATGTTTCATTGATCCCGTCGTTACGGCCCGGAAAATTCCGATTGAAGGAACTCACGATCGAATCCGCCTTGCCCTTTACACCATCGGCACGCTTCCACTGTCCGATGCAGGGTCCGCAGGAATTCGACAGCACGGTGCCGCCGAGCTTCTCGAACGTGTCCAAGAACCCGTCGCGTTTCATCGTATGATAAATGCGCTCCGAGCCGGGCGAGATGAGGAACGACGTCTTGGCCTTCAACCCAGCCTTCAGCGCTTGCTGCGCCACATGGGCCGAACGGCTGATATCTTCGTACGAAGAGTTCGTACAACTTCCAATCAAGGCCGCCTTCAACTCAACCGGATAGCCTTTCTCTTTGGCCTCCGCTTTCAGCTTCGAGATCGGACGGGCGAGGTCAGGCGTATGGGGACCGACCACATGCGGCTCGAGCTTGGACAGATCGATTTCCACGATCTGGTCATAGTACTTCTCGGGCGATTGATTCACTTCCGGATCGGCTGTCAGCAACGCCTTGTTCGCCTGGGCCAATTTCGCCCACTCGGCCCGATCCGTGATATTCAAATAGTCAACCATCTTCTGGTCGAAGGGAAAGACCGAGGTGGTCGCTCCCAACTCAGCCCCCATATTGCAGATGGTGCCTTTGCCGGTCGCACTGATCGTCTCCGCACCGGGGCCGAAATATTCGACGATCTTGTTCGTCCCGCCTTTTACCGTAAGCAAGCCGCAGAGGTAGAGAATCACATCTTTCGGCGAGGCCCAGCCGCTCAACTTGCCGGTCAGCTTCACGCCGATCAGCTTCGGATGGAGTACTTCCCAGGGTAATCCGGCCATCACTTCGCCGGCATCCGCTCCGCCGACGCCGATCGCCAACATCCCCAACCCGCCGCCGTTCGGCGTATGAGAGTCGGTCCCGATGATCAAACCGCCCGGGAACGCATAATTTTCGAGCACGACCTGATGAATGATGCCGGCGCCCGGCTTCCAGAAACCGATGCCGTACTTCTTCGCCGCGGAGGCGAGGAAGTTGTAGACTTCCTTGTTTTCGTCCATGGCCCGAAGCAGGTCTTTCTCGGAACCCATCTCGGCACGAATCAAGTGATCGCAGTGGATTGTGCTCGGCACGGCGGCTTTCTTCTTACCGGCCTGCATGAATTGCAGCATGGCCATCTGCGCCGTCGCATCTTGCATCGCCACACGGTCGGGACGGAGCGCCAACATGGCTTTTCCGCGCTCCCACTGTTGGGTATCAAAGTTATCCGCATGCGAGACGAGAATCTTCTCCGCCAACGTCAACGGACGGCCGAATTTCTTCCTGGCCTTCTCGAAGACCTCCGGCATCCTAGCGTAGAGCTTCTTCGCGAGCTCAAGTGACATTGCGCTCTCCTTACAAACAGGTTTGGGATTTGGAGCCAGGAGCCGAGGAGTTGCGCTCCCCAGCCACGCCCCGTCGCCAACCTTCGGTTAGGGCGGCATGCTCCACCACTCGCCGAGCGGAGGAGCCTCCCGCAATTATTTCAACGGTGGCACTTCACGGGCCTATTTCAGCGAGACGGAGTTCCTCCGCGTCCATTTAACGGCGGAACCTCGCGCTGTCATTTAAGCGGCGGCACTTCGCGTCGCTTGGGCGCCGCATAATTCACCAGGTAATCGAACAGCCGGATCAAGCGGCTGTCCTGGCGCTTCTGATCGACCCAGTGGCCGATCAATCCGATCGTGCGGGACAGGATGAAGAAGCCGTTCAAACTGTCGACCGGGAACCCGAGGTCGACCAAAACAGCCGCCATCGTGCCGTCCACGTTCAGAATCAAATTATCCTTCTTCGCCGCCGTCACCTGCTCCACCGCCAAGGCGAAGTCGAGACAGGGTGTTTTGATATTCAAGCTCTTCACGTACCCCACGAGCTCCTTTACCCGCTTGTCAGGGTTGCGCAAACTCTTTACGCGATGACCGATGCCGGGCACAGGGCCGACGTTTTTCTTCATGTACGCCAAAAAGTCCTCGACCGTCATCTTGTTATCCACCGCGTACTTGAACCAGCGGCCGGCGTCCGTGACGGCGCCGCCGAAGCGGGGACCGATCATAATCAACCCGGCCGCCACTGCTTGCGACAAGCCGATTCCGGCGCAGGCCGCCAGAATCGTCGCATAGGCGCCGCTCACACAAGGTCCGTGATCGGCAGACAGAATGATGATCCGCTTGATGATTTCCGCTTCCTGTTTCGAGAGCAGCCGTTTGTCCCAGAGAAGACCGATGACATGAGGGATTTCATACCCCTTGTTGATGAGTTCGGAAGCCGGATACCCGTCGTAGCAAGGTTCGTCACCGCGATCGTCGCTGATCGTTGTGCGGATCAATGGTGCGACCATCACCTCGTCGGCCTTCATCGCTTCTTCGATTGTCTTCGGCAACTTCGGAAGACTGGTCGGCTCGATGATTTCCTTGACCTGTCCGGACTTCAACAATTCCTGATACGTTTCCTTGATGGCAGGCCCCAGCGCACCGAACGTCGGCGGAACAATCGCGCCGGCCTTTTTGAGGGCTTCTGACTTGGATCGAGCCGACCCCTCGCCCTTCATCCCTTCCTTGGCGCCGGCGTGGCCGAACTTCATCCCCTTGGGCAAACTTTCTTGGCAGAATCCTGAGACGACACCGATGAGCTTGATCCGCCGCTTCCGTGCGCCATACCACTCGGCCGCCCGCTCTTCGAGATCACCCCCCATCTCACCGACGATGACGACCGCCTTGGTTTGAGGGTCGCTCTCGAACATTTCGAGGTAGCTCACGTAATCGGTACCGGGATAGGCATCGCCGCCGATGCCGATGGCCGTAGTGATACCGTCCGCGAACTGCGAACAAATCCAAATGATTTCATTGGAAAGACCGCCCGACTTGGTGATGACGCCGAACGAACCCTCGCGATAGAGCTTCGAGAGCACGAGATTGTCGAACGCCCCACCGATCACACCCAACCGGCAAGCGCCGGCTGAGATGATGCCGATCGAAGAAGGCCCGTTGAACACCTTGCCGAGCTTTCGTGCATGGGCACCGAGCAGCTTCGCATCCTTCTCCGGCACACCCTCGGTGATCATCGAGACCACTTTGATATGCGGATCGTCCAAGGCTTCCATTCCGCCCTTCATCGCACGGTCCGCGCCGATGTAGACGAGGCTGGTGTTGATGGTCGGATGGTTCTTCGTCGCTTCGGCGATAGTCTTATAGATAGGGATAGCAATGAGACCGCTGCCGTAGGGAATTTCGTTGGTCTTGCCGGCGTCAGGCGGATAAACGAAGGCTTCGACGTTCAGCGGGCGCTTGATCAGGTAACAGAACTCGGCCATGCGGCGGGCCGCATTGACGCCAGCGGCACCCCCCTGAATCACGACGCGGGTGTCTTTATTTGCCAGAATACTCATCGCAATCTCCTCTTCCTTCAGGACTGAGTGCTGAAGACTCAGGACCGAGTGACGCCTTCTCAGCCCTGAGTCTCGTTACTGTTTTTGAAGTGCTTTGTCGACGATGTCCGTCAGTGGGGTATACCGATCGAAGACGTTGATGTCGAAGCCCTCGTCCTTCAGCGCGCGCATCGCGTCGAGTCCTTCCTTCTCCCGAGGCCCGCCTCGACGCACCCAAATCTTCACGCCCTTCAACTTACCGTCGCTCTTTGCCTTGCGGAACCCGTTGATGATGCCGCCGAAGGTCTTCTTCACATCGGTGAAATTGGCAATCGCGCCGCCGACGATGATGTTCTTGATGCCGGGCAACGAGCAGACTTTCTCTGTCAGTACTTCCACCGCCCAATCGGGGGGATCGCCCGAATACTCGGCATAATTCGCCAGCTTGCCGCCCCGCGCCACGACCGCGTCGGAGTAGTACACGCTCGCACCGCCGCCGGCCGGAAGCATCGCCGTATCGCCGCCTGGGATTTCGATGAATTTGACCGATCCCTTGATCTTCGAATCGACCGCCATAACCTCCAATTCATCCTTGCTGTAGGCTCGTCCGAATTCTGCGGCAAATTGGAAATTCCAATCCGGATGGCGGAACTTGGCGTCACCGTCGAGCAGGGTCACGGCATCGAGCGCGACCAACTCCCCGTCGCTCTCGCGTGTCACGACGGGATTCACCTCGAGATACTGCGCATCTTCGTTGTCGAAACAGGTGAACATCTTGCCGGCAAAGTCGGCCATCTTCTTCGCCAGGCCTCCCGTGAAGCCTGCATCTTTGGCCAACCTCTCCAAGGCCTCCGGCGTCGGCTGCTGCCCGACTTCCAGACAAAGTCGTTTGACACGGTCCCAATTCGACTCTACTTCGATTCCACCGCAGTTGGCGACGAGGATCTCGGCGCCTTCGCGGGTCGATTTCACCGCGCAATAATATTCTTCCTTGTGGGGAACCATTTCAGAGACGATCACCTGCGAGACGGTAATGCTGCCGACTTGGCGGCTGATCATTTCCTTCGTCGCACTGACCGCACCGTGGAGATCAAGTCCGACCTTGACCAGCCCCAGCTTGAAGCGTGAACCAAGCGCTTCATGCGCCTTCGCCACCAGCTTGGAGGTCTTCATCCAGCCATTGGCTTGCCCGAGCTTGGCAAGTTCGTCTGCGGAAGTGACCACGACATAGTTCGGGACATGAATGCCCCACTTCTTCATCAACCCCATGCCGGGGCCTTCCAACACCTTAGCCATGCGAATTCTCCTTCGTCGTGAACTCAGCTGATAGGGGAGCCGGATTGTAGCGGAAATCAACGGGATGACTCAAGAAGCCAGAGGAACTAAATGAAAAGGGATCAAAAGGCCTAGCCCAGATAATTCACCACTGGTGACACAAAAAAGCCATCGGGCCTCCAATCTGTGCTATAGGAGCGGGTTCAGGCGCTTCTATAGGCAAAGAGAAGGAGACTCGATGGCGACCGCGTGTATACCTTACGTCACGTTTGAATTCCATGACCAACTGAAACCGGTGGTCGCGCGCTTCGATCAGGCCCAGGCCAGTACCGATGGCGGGGCGGTGTTGCTGAAGGCGCTGGATGACCAGCTCCAGCTGACCAATCAGTTGGCCGGTTGTTTGGTGGACCGCCGAGATCCCGACAAGATTCGCCACACGGTGCGGGATCTGCTGCGACCACGGATCTTCGGCCTGGCCTGTGGCTACGAGGATGCGAACGACGCCGCCCGGTTAGCGGACGATCCGCTGCACAAACTGACGGTGGGCCGCGATCCGATGACCGGCGCGGCCTTGGCGTCGCAGCCGACCCTGTCTCGGTTTGAGAATGCGGTGAGCCCGCGAGCGCTGTATCGCCTGGGGCGCACGGTGGCGATGACCGTCATTGCGCACCATCAGCAGCGGCTGAAGGGTCGGGCCCAGCGCATCACGATGGACCTGGACCCGCCCGACGATCCCACCCATGGGCAGCAGGCGTTCCCCTTCTTCAATGGACACTATGACACCTGGTGTTCTCTGCCCCTGGTGGCCACGTTGACCTGCAACGACGAAACCGATCAGTATCTGGTGGCGATCGTGCTGCGGCCCGGCAATAGTCCCGCGAAACACGGGGCCTGTGGCCTCTTGCGCACCCTGCTGCAACACCTGCGTCGGGCGTCCCGGGAGCCGCGGTCCGAGTCCGCGTGGATGGCGGGTTCGCCGGCAACGACTGGCTGGACGTCTTGGCGCGACAGCGGGTGGAGTAGGTGGTCGGACTGGCCAGCAACGCCCGGTTGGTGCGGTGCGCCGGGCGGCTCGTGGGGGAAGCCCATGGCCGGTCCAAATACAGTGGCCACACCGAACACGTCTTCGGCGAGACCCTGGACGCCGCCCGCCGGTGGGCACATCGGCGGCGCGTGATCATCAAGGCCGAGGTCGTCCGGCTGCCAGGACGCGAGCCCCAATGCAATCCCCGCTTCGTGGTGACCAATCTTGAGGACCCGCCTGCCACGGTGTATGCGAACTACTGCCAGCGCGGGGATGTGGAGAATCGGCTCAAAGAATTGCATGAGGGGCTCGCCGTGGGCCGGACGAGTTGCTCGCGGTTCTGGGCCAATCAATTTCGGGTCCTGCTCACTGCCGCCTATGTGCTGCTCCAGGAATTGCGGCAGCGCGCCCAGGGCACCGTGTGTGCCACCGCACAGGTGTCCACCCTGCGCGAGCGGCTGTTGAAGCTGGCCGTCTGGGTGGAACGGTCCGTGCGGCGCCTCGTCTTGCCTCTGCCGCAATGCGCCCCATGGGGCGACGCCTGGCGCCGCGTGGCGGTCGCGGTCGGCGCCACACCTGGCTCATGTTCGTCGCGATGGGATCACAACGGCCGTCCTTTGACTGTACGACGGGAACGGTGTCACTGCACGCCCTCCCACCGAGCCCCGATAACGTCTCCGGCCACCTGCCCAGAGGGAAGAACCTATCATCAGAAGGCCTGAGCTCCCCACTCACAGACTTGGATCTACTCCAAAGGTGCCTCGAACGATTTTGTTGGGCTCATCATGAATAATCTCGGTTAGGCCGGTGCAATCTCCGTCATCATGCCATTCGAGCCCATATACTTCAGTGCACCATCCTGAACATACAAGATTCCCGCGCCGGCGATTTTCTTCTGTGAGGAAGGAGCGACGGAGGCATTCGCGATCACGATAACACCCTTTCCTCTTCCAAACTTTTTGTAGTCTTTGCCCTCCCGAAATCCGATTCCGACGTCGCCACCCGCTGCCAGTCTGGTAAGTACGACAATGTTGCCGAAGCCTTTGTTGGGATCGACCTCGGCATTGCGGCCGTTGAGCTGGAGTTGGTCCGCTTGAACGGCAATTCGAACTTCCCTTCACTGGAATCAGGACCCATCAGACCCGTCTCGACCAGCTCGATGTCAGGATTATGATCATCGATCCCTGATCGAGGCCGCACCCTCAGGTGTGCCGGCTTGTTTGATACGTAGCGGGTGTTGGTTATAGTGCGGATTGGTGGCTGACACTTCCAGAACCGCGGATGCAGAGTGAGTTTGCCATCATGCGAGGTAATCGAGATAGTCGGCATTGTATTCGTCCTGGAAGGTGAGATCATCTAAAAGCCCAGTGAAACTCACGTATCTTGGGCTTGCGCCGCTGCTGTTCCATCGTCTGCAACTCATTCATTTTCTTACACAAGATGTCACCTTTTTTGAGCTTGGTCGATAGTTCCATCAGGTTTGTATTGAGTTTATCGACTAGGTTCTTCGCCAGATTCTCCAGACCTGCACCCTCGAAGTATGCTTTGGCAACGATGTCGGCATTGAAGTGAGCGACCAAGCGGGTCGCGCAGCGCAACTGATCCTGGTAGTTGTGCGTCTTCATCTTGCCAAGCCCTTGCTCAACCAGAACGAGGTCGGTGAAGTATTGAGTCACGCCCTCATCCAAATAGCCGCCGAATACGCTTCGGAATGCCGGCGACGAAAACTTGTGGATCGCTTCGTGTAGGGCGTGTCCCACATTGGCGGCCGGTCGCAGATGAATCGCGTCGGTCGGGCGGTGATAAAAGCCGCGGCTGGTTATCAATTCCTTCACTTGTGCTGAGCCGGCGGGAACGATGATTTTATGTAAGGTGGTGTATGCGTGATCGAATGAAGAATCGAAATCGTGAAGAATGAAATTTTTCGGGATCATTACCTTCATCAACTTTTGGCCGATGTACGGCCTCAGCGTACGGCTCCTTTCGAGAACAGTCTGGATCAGTGAAGCGGTTGTTTTGCCTACTCTTGTCGTAGCCGTCACTCCTGCCCTTTTGAATACCTCAAGTGGAAAGAGGTCGAGCGGCGGCGGAGCCAATCGCTTCTCGTGCTCCCGCCTGGCGGCTTCGAAACGCTCCTTCTCTTTTTTATGCTCTTCCATCTCCGCCTGGAATTCAGGACCCGAGGTTATCGGTTTTGCATCCGGGCCCGCGAGTTGGTGGCTATAGATGTACATGCGGTCATCTCACCTGATCGGCTTCTTGGCAGCCTCCTCACATTGTTTGCGGAGTTCCTCCTTCTGACGATCCCCAAGCCGTCCTCCCGCTTGAGTCAACAAGACCTCCAGCCCATAGCAGGAACCGCTAATGACGGCGTTTCGGATTCTGCGGGCTAACCATCCCGGAAGCGGGGCAAGGACCTCGTCGAGCCACTGGCTGAGCGATTTTCTGCGAGCCTGCAGCTGAGGAAGGGGTTGATTGTAACGTTGTTCTTGTCGTCGCCGCTCCGCCTCTTCTTCTATTTTCCGCACGGCTTTTTCGCCTTCCCTCCACACATCGATTGAGGGCTTTGTGGAAGGGCCCAGTGACGGCTGTGAAACGGGGCCGGTCGAGATGAAGACTTCGACTCGACGATTACGCGCCCGGCCATCGCTGCTTCTATTGTCCGCCACCGGCTTTGATTCTCCCGGACTCGGCTCCACCACAATCAGTACTTTTTTCGTAAGCTCTCCCAATTTGTCCAGCAGTTCATTTTTCACTGCCTGAGCGCGCCGGTCACCTAGACCGCTGTTATATTTCTCATCTCCCGTGCTATCCGTATGCCCCACGAGGCGAACGGTCGTGATCGGTTGTGTCGCCCTCCAACTCAGCTTGACGGCAGTAGCCAGGTTGATCACCATTCGCTTAAGGCGGTCTGTCAGCGAAGACCTGTTGAAATCAAATCTGTCGAGATTGTCGAATCTCAAATACGGCGGACTTAACCACAAGGCCGGCCGGGCGTATGTCGGGTCTTCCCCCAATCCTCCTCGCTCATAGAAATACATGTCCATCCTCCTGAGCATCGATGTGAAGCTGGCCAGACTTCAGGCTACAGTTCATAATTCTTGTGGTGCACATCATGACGAGAACTTGAAACCACAATCCAAGACGCTCTAGATGGGTTTTCCTTATTAATGCCGAAGTAGACCGTAGTCAGAATCCTCTGTCGGTACAACGGCTTCTCCAAGCCTGAGGGACTCCGTGCCCTGCCACACGAAGTGCAAACACGTGGTAACAATACGAGTTGTCCCGACGCCGCTCTTCCGGATCGCCCGGGCGCGGTAAGTTTTCCTGATGGCCGAAAAACTCCCAGAAAAGCAGATGCAACATTTCGTGCAGCAGCATGGCCGCACGGTGAAACGCATTTGTAGTGCCCCAGAATGGTGGGCACAGGGTGATGGTATTCCTCGGAAGCGGAATGAGGGCAGTTGGTGCGTCGCGCGGGACGACGAACGCGGCAGCGGTACCGCAAGCATCAGCGGCAGTTGCGCAACGGATGTGCGGGACTCGGGTGCGGAATCCTTTGGCCACCGCTTCAAAGCGGTGGGCGACAAGGTCTGCCGCGCGCCGATTATTCGCCCATGGGACAGGGCGCTCCGGATCCCCAAAGAAGAACCGGAAGAGGCGTACTGCTTCAGCATCCCTGGCGGTGAGTTTGGAGGCAGCGTTCTCGGCCAACTGGATTGCATCTTGAATGGTCCTGCGGACGATGCGAATGCACTCATTTGCCGCATGTGGCGCGCATCCTGGTGGACATATGAACCGAAATGCTGGAACAGCCGGCTGATTCGCGGGTTCACCCAACCATCCAACGTTCAACTCTGCCTCCCCATACGGGCTGCGCATCCTCAGATTGGTCGGTCTTTGCGGGGTGGAGGGCGGCTTACGCGCGGTGAGAACCAGATTCCCGTCCGGCGTACAGGAATAGGTATAGTAACGAGGAGGGCCGGGTGGGTGCGCACGCAAGCGAAGCGCAATCACATAATCGGGAATTTTCACGAAACTCACGCCGACTGCAAGGTCATCGGAAAAAATCACCTCCATGCCCTTCTTACTCTTAGGCCAATAGGGAACGATGCGCTTTGCGCTAAGCGACTGCCCCAGCACAGTGCGCACATAGTGTTCCGCGACTCGTTTGCTGAAACTTTCCGGGTCGCTTTCCCAGCCCGAACAACTCCCGCTGATTGGAGCTTGTCCCAAATTCGCCAGCACGTACATGACGAGTCCTCTCTTCCGGTCTGTCAGCAACAATTAAGAATTCTATTCGGCCCAATCTATGGCCGACCTCTCTAGCACCCGGTTTCGACTTTGGCCCTGCTCCGACAGGCTTCAAATGTGTCTTTACAGCCCTTGAGACAATTCACGATTCGATTGAGATCATTAAAATCATCTTTCAAGAGATCCGGACCAACATTGGCCAGAACGCAAGCCGCAATAAGGTATGGATTGCGCAACCGCGTGCAGGGAATGATCTTGGGAAGCAGCTTAAGGTATTGCGGCAGTCGTTTAATCTTGCTCAAAAAATGATCGAGCCCGCAATTGGCCGCACAGAGACCGGCTTGCTTGAGACATTCTCTGTTTCTTCGATCCAGTTCCGCCGGATCACAGCGTTTCGGCGGCCTGGGAGGACAACGAGGATCATCAGGGAATTTCACGCAATCGGGGGGACAATCCGGATGAGACTGGACCGAACAATCGACGGGCGGTCGTCGGCATCGGGGGTCCTGTGGTGTTTTCGTGCAATCGAGTGGAGGTGGCTTTGGTGGAACGGCGGAACAGGCTCCCGGACGTAACTGAGGCGCCGAGGTAGTAAATAGACACACCTCTACTCGGCGGTTTTGGGCGTCATCGCCCGGGATTCCCGGCAAGGCATTTTTCTCCCCGAAGCTTTGAGTCAGAATCTGTCCCAAGGTCACGGGACAGGGCCGCAGGCCACGAGTCATGCATTCTCTGGCGATGGCTTGTCCCAAAGTCGTGCGCACGGCGGCGGCGCGTTTCCGTCCCAGTTCACAGTTGTACCAATCGGGGCCTCGTGTATCGGTATGTCCGATGACGAGGATTGATCGTATGGGGGTCGGTGTCCCGAAGCTGTCGACGACACATTGAGCAATTCCATTGATGATCGGGAAATGCTCGGGTCTCAATGTCGACTTATCGAAATCGAACTTGGCCAGAAGTTCGCAGGACTTGCGGATTCGTTCACATTCACCCGGGGAGATGCGCGGAGATCCTGGGCCTCCGGCAAAACGCGCCAGTTGTTGTTGGGTCTGAGGACCGGCAATACCATCCGCTGGCAGACCAACGGCTTGTTGAAACGTACGTACTCGTGCGGCCGTGACGGGACCATAATGGCCGTCTTCGACTAAAGGTGGACCGGCGACGCTCGATTGGGTCGCCCAGGCATTCAGCTTCCGTTGAAGGTCTGCGACGGCAGGCCCTCGACTGCCCGATCGCAAGACGAGAGCCGTACCGATGTCGTCGGCTGCTTCGGCAAAACGCGGGGTGGTCTCAAAATACATGATGCTCCAAGCTCCTCATCAGGTTCGGGTACATTGATTTGGTGATGCCTTCTGTTATCCACAGATAGCCTGACGTTCTGGCCATGATTTGCTCCCGTCTTCCGGGAAAAGCCGTGTGAGAGGGCGCTGTGCATCGCCCCTCCGGACAAGCACGCATGCAAAGCGACACTTCTACCGATAGAGCGACCCCTGTCTCTCACCACCCCCGTTTCTTTCTGTAGATGGATTCCGCGGGAAGACTTTGTCCTTTGGGCAATGGCCGCATCGGCCCGTAACCGGCTCGGTATCGAACGCTCCCCTGCGCATTGGGACCCGGGCCTGGCGGCGGACTCGGAACTTTGCGCAATTGCTGCACCAACTCCAGTGCCTTAAACGGTGACATCCCAATTTTAATGAGCCAGTCGTACAGGCTCCTTTCGTTGGGTCTCACTTCGCCAGGAGGTTGCTGAGACACGCCGCTGAAAAAGCTGCCTGCAGGGGGTCGTTCATCGAGATACATGCGCTCTCCTCAGATCAGCAAGCTGCGATGCGCCGCGCGAGGACCAGCAATCGCGGTACACATCGTGTTGCCGGAGCCAATGTCGTCGCATCATGCACCCCTCGCACAATAAAGCCTGCTTCGTGCAAAGCCCTTCCCAATTCTTCCACCGTGAATGCCCTCTCTCGATGCAGCTCTATGGCGGGATTTGCTCTCGCACGGCATCGTTGCCTAATTTTGATCGACAAGGCATTAGTGATCGGTTGCCATCTGATCACCTGCTCAACACGACACTGCGGAGTGATGAACCGATGGACGTTTGATCGTCCGGGAGGCAACCGTTGGCAAGGCGTCAGAATATCGAACAGGAAATGCCCGCTGGGTGTGAGATTGGCCGCCACTCGTTGGAACGTTCGAATGAGGTCTTTTAAGGTCAGTAGATGATTGAGCGTATCGAAATTTGCTGTAATCAGATCGACCTGAGCGGGCAGGTGAAGGTTTCGAATGTCTTGTAAGAGGAGGACGACCTTTCCTCCTCGGCAATTGACGGCCGCCCGTCGCAGCATCGCCCCCGAACGATCGATGGCAAACACCGGAACCTTCCAGATGCGGTCGAGATAGCGGGCAAATAGCCCGGTTCCGCATCCCAGATCGGCGGCGGAAGAAAATCGGACACCATGCTGACGGAGGAGTTGTTCGAATGCGCGTTTTAACCCCTGAAAGTACCGGGTCCCAACGGCATCATCATAGGTGCGGGCAAACTGTGAATATGGGAGCGCCACGTGCGCCATGAGTCCGTTCATCGTGAATACCATCTCGAAACATGAGAGTCAGACAGACGTCCGACGGCACGAATGCTATCGCGCCTCGGTGATCGTCCCTTGTCCTCTTGGCGACAGGTCCACCTCCAACTGCCTGAGACGCACCCGCCCCTCCCGCATTGCCTGCTTAATGTCTCGATCCAGCGCTGGGTTTCCAGTCTTCACTCGAGCCACCGCCCTTCGTACTTCCGGAGTCCAGACCCGCATTTTTTGGGTCGCGGCCGCTCCGCGAACGGGTGGCACAAACCGGCCGACCCCGCTCGTTTTCACGTCACTGACGACAATTTCCTTGATCCGCCCTCTGTCGTCGCGAACTGCCGTGATAAAGTCCGGTCCGGGATCATTGGCTCCGATCGGTCGTTGAAGGCCGACCTCTCCCCTTTTCAGAGCTGCTTTGTAGGCTTCTGTCTCTCCAACATCAGGCCGAATTGCGGTTTTGACAGAACTGGGGAACTGAGCTGTCGCCGAGATCGGAAACCTCCGTCCCGTAAAGGGATCGAGATGTAGAGGAGAAGTTCCCGTCATAGGACTGATTCGCCTACTGACTCCTGCCCGCCTCGATTCAATGATCGGCTTCGGCGGCAGGAACTTGCCTCCCTGTGGCGCATCCTTTGGAGCGGGTGCAAAAACCGTTCGCCTGACAGGAAGGCGTACGGCACCGAAGCCTGCTGGGAAATTTCTCCCGCCAGCCGTCCCAAGAGAACCACCGGCGGTCTTCCCATCCGAGCCAGCATCATCGTCGTCATCTTCATCCTTGATATAGCGTTCTCCGAATCCATGGTACTTGTCTTGACAGGGCTTACAGCCGCAACTGGGCCCGCACGAAGCACAACCACCGATGGTTTCGGGTACATCACTCAATATCACGTAGCTCATGCCTCTCGCCCCGCGATAACTTTCTTCTTCTCTTCCATATGGCCCATCGAAGGTCCGCACGCTCCGGATCTATGACATTAAGTTACGGCTACGCTTTTGAGGTAGTGGCCCGCGACTCTGGGCTCTTCTGCCCATACGAACCGTGCTTCATCATGCCCTTCACCTCGTCAAGGGCCTGTTTTAATTGGTCTATCCAGCCTGTATCCTCTCCCCGCTTAGCCTCCAGCGCCATGAGTTTGGCTTCTACCTGCGCCCTCGTTGTCTCGGGATCATCCTTCGCGGCCTCCTTCACGACCATCAGTAGCTTACTTTCAAGGGAGTTGACGACATTCGTAATGGCGACAAGCTTCTCTTTGGCAACCTGCACTTCCTTGTACTTGTTCGCCACCTCGTCCAGAGTCTGAATTTTTTCCGGCTCAGCACAGAGCGCGTTGAGCACCTGCTGTTCCAAGGCGTCGACCAGCTGCTGTTGCTGGCGCTTCATCGCGACAAACTTGTCGTGTCCGGATAGAATATCGTCCACCTCGATTCCTGTGGCGGCACCCTGAGCGCCACCCCCCTTTAATGCCACTACCGGCTGTGCCATGACGTCCTCCTCTACGAGTATGGTGAATGATGTAATCGCCCGACTTGCTAGACTCCCTTCCTTCTCCAGTACACTTCCCATTCCGGCAACATCACTCCGACGTTGTATCCCGCTTGTTGCAGGGTGCGTTGCGCCCATGCTCTGACTTCACTATGGTGAAATGCGTTCATCGGAAGTCTGACACCCCAGAGTTGATCGTCCAATTTCTTCCCGACGAGAAGAGCTTGCCACTTCCTGAGCTCTTCACCGCTCCGTCTCCACCCTCGAAATCGATCAAGAAAGGACGGGTTTCGGCCCTGCACGCTCATGTCGTACAATGCTTCCTCCCTGCTGATTTGAAATTCCCATGGCTTCAAGAAGCGTTCGGGTATGGCTGTCTTCAACGGCGTGTCATGGTTTAATGGCTCCGAACTCGATCTCCCCTTATCGTCGAATTCTTTTGATCCGGCAGCCATTTTAGGCTTGCTTGAACGCATCGCATGTCGATCACTCGTCGGATCATTCACGAGGATCAATCGAAATACGCGATCGCCGGATAAGAGCATCCCTGGTTGGCGTGTTTCCACTTGCCGAGCCGGAGCTCTTCTTCCCAACACCTCCGTCAGCTGCAATTTGTGCGTCATGACCTCTGTGAGCAGTTGAAGCTGTCCCGCGATACCAGTTTCGGACAAAAGGGTTGAAGCAAAGGATTCCATGGACTGGCTACGGGTTACCTCAAAGAGTTCCACTCGGCACAACAGTCGGTGGTCATCGCGCATCCGATTCGGTTCCATGACTTGGGAAAGCAACAGGCCTTTCACCTCGCCGAATCGAACGATTCTCGTGATCTCTTGACCGGGGAACAGCTGCACGTATTCCTTCGAAGGGACGTTTGAATGAGAACCCGCTTTAGGATCGTTGTCGATTTCTTCTCGGCGTTTCTCATTGGCATCGTGTTCAGCACAAGACGGTTCATCCTGGGGGACCAACTCAAACAGCCGGCCATGAGCGCCTTTGATGACCCTTCCCAAGAGACGAACTTGTTCATTGTGCTTTTCGTATAAGCGTCCTTGTTGATCGGAGAGGACCGGCCCCTGCACAGGCCGTGGGACCAATCGTTGATTGACAGGTTGCCGACCCCCTCGCTGGACGGGTTCCTCGGCACGGCCCTCTTCCTCAATTCCGTCAACATCATCGCCCATCGCGTTCCACACTGACCCGCGTAGCCCTTCCTCCTGCTTTCGGCCGAACGGCATTCCGCGTCTCCCTCGCAACATCGGTTCATTGAACCTATGGGGAACGGCCAATATCAGTACGGGAGGAGGAGAAGCGATCGGCCGTTCAAGAAGTTCGATATTTTCAGGACCCGCCCATGTCCAAGGTTGAAGTGAACGATTCCAAGTCATACAGACCCTCCTCTCGCTTAATCTCATCATTCCCGAATCACCGCCTATGACGGTTTCACAGCCTCATTCACTTCGCGACGTGAATATGGTCTCGATGCGCATACAGAAGCCGATCGCTGATGAACTTCCATGGTCCTTCGCTTCTCGTCCACGGACCGAACAATTGAATCGGATAACCGTACGGTTGACACCATCTTCCGTAATCCTGCAACGCCTTATAGAGGCGCCATCCAAGATTGTTCCTTTTCTCTTCCGCCAAGGCGCTGCACAAGTCGGCTGTCTTCACTGCCGGCTGAAGGACCCGATCCCACCGCGCCTTCCACACATCCAACCCGCGACCACCGACCGCGTAAATGTCGGCGGCTCGCCCGACTTGATGATGCCCGACGATGCCCGGCTTGAACACCACGTCAACAGGATGGGCTTTCGTAAATCCTGCTTCCTTGGCAAATCGTTCAAGTACTCGTTCCAGCTCCGAGGCCAGCAGCGGCGTCACTAAACTGCTCGCCGGGAACTTTTCTACGCGAAAACCATCCCCAGACCGAACCGGGACCCACGGCATTTTCGAATCCCGCTCACGATTCACGATCGCTATAACGATGGTTGTACCAATACCTGCCGACCAGGCGCCCTCCCACTCTCGTCGGTTTAACGACCGTTGAGGGACCGCTCACACTCACACCTCTCACCATGAACTCGAGGGTCGAGCTGTCTTCCAAACGGATCGCAATGGGGAAACTGCCATACCCCCATGGATTCACGACATGTTTGAGATTGACATAGGGATAGAGCGGCCGACCGTTGAGCAAAATCATCCACTCAATTCCGGGAGTCTCGACATTGGCGGGGCCTTGCGCGAAGAGATCGGTGTATTGAGAAAAGTACTGCAAGACACCGCAATATTGTGATGGAAGCGAAAAGGTGGCAAGCACGATCGATCGGCCCAAGCCGGGAGCATCCGCGATCATCGCTTGGTCGAAATATTCTGCATCTGCCGGAATTCCGCAGCTTGCGCACAGAACGGCTCCCATTGCCGGCTTTTCATGTGCGAGTTGAGCCGATGAGGCGGCCATGCTGTTCGATCGGCGCATTTATACTCTCCTGGAAAGTCGGTGTCGCTTGGTGGCTCGGCCGGTGGGCGTGCCTGGAGACCCCAACACCTTGTAGCCATGCAGCACCACATGCAATTCTCCGTGAAACTCGGACTTGGGCGTGATATCGAGACGAATCGTCGTTCGCGGCATGAATGTAATGGGTACCGCAAAGTACCGGAACGGCCGGTCGCCGTTCGCGATCCCTAATCCAGCCAAGTTAAAGATGGGCTCGCTTTGAAATGCCCGGCCCGTTCCCTCGTCGTGGAGCGCATAGAGAAACTGGATTCTCTCCGGAGCCATTCCTGCCGGTTGAAAGAGTTCATCCAGATCTTTTGCCTCCAACTCCTCTTCTCCGTCAGAGAGGAGAAACCTCTGAGCCAGTTCGGGACTGAGCCTCATTCCACTTGCCAATATCTGTGCGGTCCTGGGTCCGATTTCCGACTTCTCCCGGGGAATCCGCTCATCAAGCTTTCGAGCGAGAGACCGTATCATCTCGCCAAGCCGGATCGATCGAGGAACAAGTTTCAACTCGGTCACCGGTGCTCCTGACTCGATCGGGACAACACCAGGCTCCCGTTCCAAATCAGACGCATCACCCGGACCAAATCGGATGTCCGAGTCCGGTACGAGTAACGCATAGCTGATCGAGACGGCGGTAAACGGCGCCTCGATGCTCACCGTCACCGTCCGACTTTGGGTTTCGTCCACGAAGCTTCTCGAAAGATCATCCGGATCCGTGAGTTCATAGACGAAACTATAGTCATAAGGAATTTGCCGTCTTTGACTCGTCCCTCCACGCACTTCACCCAACTGTTGTCGGTCCATGGTTATTTCCTTCGTGAGGTTGAAGCGGTAATCCGATACCCATGGAACGCGATGTACAACTCGCCGCGGCCGAACTGTTCCCTGATACTGATACGCAAGGTCGAGCGGGGTTCAAAGACACGAGGCCTCACAAATCGTTTGAAAGGACGCATCCCGTTCGCAATGCCCAACCCGGCTACGTTGTGGATCATTTGATTCTGCCAATCCCTTCCGACTCCCGTATCGTAGATAGCATACTCAAACGACACATCTTCCGGTCGATTGATCCGTTCAAACGCTTCTTGAGCGAGCGATACCGGTACCGTGTTCAACCCAGATGTCGTTTCGGCAGTCAGTACCAAGCGAAGGTATTCCGGGCGAAGGCGGAAGCCTTCTCGCACCGCATCGGTGGGCAAAATGGTCTTCAGCTGAACCTCCTCCAGATTCACTTTCCCATCAATGATTTGCTGAGCTTGTTTCAATGCATCAATATCTAGCGTGATCGGCTCGTCATCAACACAGAGTCCATACCCGATCGAGGTGGCGACAAATCCGCCCTCTGAATTGACGACCACTTCGTTCTCTAGGTAATTGCCCGGTTTTCCTGTGAGCGCGAATTTCGTCACATAGTCGAAGGGAATGATCGGTTGGCTGCCAAACGGTGCCCCACCGGCGCCCTGTGCGAGTGCGTTCAACACAGACTGCATGTACGGTTCAGGACAGTTCGATCCGACCAAGACCTTGTAGCCGTACAATACGACGAACAGCGTGCCTTGAACGTCTCTCGTCTGCTCTTGAACCTGAAGCCGCAAGGTAGAACGTGGAGAAAAGCTCACAGGTTGAGCCAACTGCTGAAAAGGGCGTTGCCCATCAGTTCTGCCTAGCGAAGCGACGTTATAGCGGGGTTCATCTTGCAGCTCTCGTCCGGTCGCACTATCGACCATGCTGAAGAGGAATGCGATTTCCCGTGAGGGCCCGACTGTCTGAAAGACTTGCGCCGCACTTTCCTTCGTAACAGGGGCCGTCGACAGAGCCGAGCCCCCGCTATCCTGAAACAGCAACTCCTCCATTTTTGGATTGGCCCGAATACCGGTGATGAGAGCCTGAACAGGAATCTGCCCGAGGACAATCTCTCCTGGAGCTATCTGCTGAGCAACAGCAATTTGTACCGGGCGTTCCCGAATCTCTTCAAATCCGTACCCGATAGCCGTCGCAACGAACGGCCCATCTGGACTGATGGTGATAACATCTTGCAAGGCATTCCCAGGTCGCCCCGTCAACTTGAATTTCGCGGCGTAGTCATAGGGAACGATGGTGCCTGTTGCCGATCGTGACGCCATGCGTGGAGGGTGCGGTGAAAATGGGCGCCGATGGTTTGTCATCTGGGACATTGGACCTGTGCGAATCACTTCAGCAGACCCCTTTCACCAAAGAAGCGCAATCGATGGCCGATTCGTGGCGGGTCTCGAAGGGCCCGCCACGAGCCACCGCACGACTTACTGCACGTCGCGTGTCATGAAGCCGTCCAGCACGACCCAAATGAAGAGCGGGCCGTAGATTCTTTGTATTTCCTTGAGCACATCCGAGTCCGGAATCTCCATCTCAACGCGGAAATTTTGGTTCTTGTCGATGTAGATTGGTTCCGCGAATTTGAAGGTGGAAATGGGGGAAGGCTCGCCGTGTGTCGTAAACTTCCCGGTCTCGGAGTAAGGTCCTGCTCCACCGGGAAAAAACCACGTCGGCATCTCGATCATGACCTTCTCGCCGACGTACAAGCTCGTCACGGTGTTGTACACAACTTTCCCGACAATGGTGCCTGCACCATCGTTCGGTCTGATCTGTTCCAATGGAGGACCTTCTTTGGAATCTTCAAGGGCCGACTCCAAATCCTTAAGGGGAAGGGTTACCGTGGCGGCATTCGCATTCGCCGCCGACAACTCCACGTCCTCATCGTCCGCATCGATTTCGGCCTCACCCTCGTCCGATTCTCTGGCTTCCTGGAGTAATTCCATGGCTCGCGCAATCGTGAGTGTGACGGTGGCCGTTTCGTTCTGTAAAACCGGTGGGTCCGCGTTATCGTACACTTCCATTTCTTCGAGCTCTATGGGTTCTCCTTCGTCGGGGAATTGTGGCGGCAGATCACTAATCACGACCCGCATGGCGCGCGCTTCGAACGTGTTGTAGTGAGGAAGCAAGGACGCCGCCTGCAAGTTGGTCTCGAGTTTGGTTTTCCCCTGCACATCGACGAAGAACTTCCACGTGTTGGATCGTTCTTCCTTGCCGAGCTGCTCTTCAGGCTTCACCCGTAAGCAATCATAAATAGGTAAATGAACTTTCTCTTTGATCCCCTGTACGACAGCCATGACTTACCCTCCTGTTGACTGGTATGGTTGTTCGCGTTTCGTTTCCTGCGTCCCTGTCCTCACCACAATGGACGCAGGGTGTCCGGTAACGGACCTTGCGACGATGCAGGCGATGTGAACTGTGGACAGGAGGGGCTCACCTCTCCTGGTTTGGTATACCCGGCCAAGGTATCCGCTTCACCCAAACCCGCCACGTTCGTCGGTAAAGGGCATCCCGGGTTGAACGTCGGAGGAGCATCCTTCACATAGCCGCTCATATCGGATTCACCGTAGTAGCCCATCGACGGATATTCTTCGCCCATTGATGCATATTCTCCGTAGCCTTCTCCGTATCCGACCATTTCCGGTACGCTGCCGTACCACCCCATTGATTCCGGCTCCCCGTATGGGTCTTCCCCATAGAGATCTTCTCCGTACCATCCCATTGGTTCAGATTCTCCATATGGATCCTCACCGTATGGATCCTCGCCATACGAGCCCATCATGGGCTCTTCGGCAAAATAGCCGACCGGTTCCTGCGCTCCATAACCATAGTATCCATACGCATCCGGCTGACCATACCCGTAATAGCCCGACACATCCGCTTCCCCATAGGCACCATAGGGTTCCTCGCCGTACGGATCTTCAGCGTAATATCCGTACGGCTCTTCGGCATAGGCGCCATAGGGATCTTCTGCGTAATACCCATACTGCTCAGGAGAGGCGCTGTAGTATCCAATGTCAGGTGCCTCGGCATATCCAAATCGCATAAGCTTGACTCCTTGTTGGTCAGCCCCTGGTTCATAGGGGTTGACGATCATGACTTCGTCGAACCCACGCCGTCTTCTCATCATGCTCCATTCAACAGGCTACCCTTCGATGCCTCTGCGCCCGATTCGATAGCGACCGCCAATAATGTAAAGTTGTTTCCCTGCAACATCACAGGCCAACGTCGGAGGCATGCTCATAAAATGGATGTACGTGCGTGGGACGCCGCGTTGTCCTCGATCCGAAGAATAGATCACCGCTTTCAGCCTCCCGACTTCGACCAGCACGTCCGGAATCATTCGATGACAGCCGCTTCGCACCAGCTTAGACGGCTTGAACCGATGAAACATTTCAAACAGCTCCACACCGTTCCGCACCGTCTCAGTTTCGCCGCACTTGCGCTGCCCGACGGGCGGCACAAGATCAACCGTGATGTAGCTCACATGGGCTTCCTAGCACTCGATATTTCCTGCTACCGCCGTCTACGTCCGCGTCGGCGGCGCCGTCCTCCACCCGGAACCATCGGTCCGCCGGGCCCCATTGGCCCGCTGGGCCCCATCGGACCCGGGATTCCCGGTCGGGGTGGGTATCCTGGAACTTGCGGTTGATTTGCAAAAACGGGAACCATTCCAGGAGGACCAGGCCAAACGGAGCACCTCAGGTACATTCTTCGAGGCATGGTTCCTGTGTAGGGGAGGGCCGGTGTAACCCAGCCGACGCCGGGGCGCCACCAGGGACGATTTGACTGCGGGAAGAATGGCATCATGTTGTCCTCCTCAATGAACGAATAGTGTTGCGCACATGACTTCTAGACTCACCTGAAAATCCTTCGCTACCGTCTTCGCCTCCTCCTCGCTACTGGCGCCACTATCGGTGCCGGCGGTGGCAAGGGCGCACAGGTCGGACAAGAAGGACATGATGGGCATGGCGGACAAGCCGGAGCCGCCATGGGTACCGGTGCCGGTATAGGCATAGGAACACGAGGTGCAGCTGGCACAGGGCCGCCCCCGGGGAGAATGTTGCTCAAGAGTCCACCGACAGCGGGGACAGCCCTACTGATCAAGCCTCCCACTGCCGGAACAGCTTTGCTGAGCAGTCCCCCGACCGCCGGAAGGGCCTTTCCGATCAATGGCGCCGCGGCAGCGGCTAGCGGTGCAAGAAACGGCAATCCGACCGGGTCACCGTATCCGCCATAGCCCCAGCCATATCCGTAGTCCGGCTCTCCGTACCAGCCATAGTCCGGTTCCCCATACCAACCGTAGCCATACTCAGGCTCGCTATATCCATAGTAGCCGTACGGCTCTACTTCTCCGTATGGATCTTCCGCATAATACCCGTAATCAGGCTCTCCATAGTCGCCGTATTCGGAAGCTTCATGAAACTGATCCGGCACTTCGTGAACGTATCCGTACATGTCTCTCATGAGCATGTGATGCCCCCCTTTTCAATGGCACATGTCCGCTTCCATCTCGCCGGTGGAGCCCACCCCATCGGCCGTCTTACCGTGGCATCGAGTGCGATCCATTGCCTGCGCACGTTCACTTCCGGATAAATGTGGCTGTAGGCGTGCGGCTTGTGAGGCTTGAATCCGACGAGCGCCAAGCGCACCGGATGCCCCGTCGACAACAGCATCGCTCCCAGCAGAATCGTCATGTCGTCGCAATCTCCAGCCTTGAGTTCCAACATGCGCCGAGGCGTATGCAACAGTTCCACTCCAAGAATGTCGCGCGTGTACCGAATGTTGCGGCGCACCCAATCGAAGAGCGCGCAGACTTCTCCTAATCGATCCTTGGCGGGCACCCCATAGTCTCGAAAAATCTGAATGGCCTTCTGTCTGACGAGGAAATCCTTGGCTCCCTCTTGAATCATCCGTGCGATAATTCCGGCCGTAACCAAGGTCCCCGGTTTCCCGCTGGGAACCCGCATGACTTGAATTCTTGGGATAACAAATCGAGAGCATAGTCGTATCATTCACATCACACCCAGAATGCGATCCACTCGGACAACGATCGGCTGCGGTATGTTTTCCACTTCGACGACCGCATACGCTCCGTCTTCCCCTCCGTTATCTGTCAACTCCACGACTCGTCCCTGCAACAGATCATCCCCGTGCAATTCCTCGAGCACCTTCTCAGCGTCGGGGTAATACACGTCTCGAATTCGAAAGTGGACCCACCGGTTCCGCAACGTGTTCTACCTTCCATATGCACTGCCCCGATTTGTTCGGGCCGTGTTACAGGTCTCCTTACTCAAGTTGTATGCCAAACTGAAGTGAGCGTAAAAATCTGTTTTTCTTTCGATTTACAATGTTCCCTCCGCATCGCCTCCATAAAAACTTCTGTAACTAGAAACGACGTTCCGCCTCTGCATTCCGACATGTGGAAACAGGGTTCCGCAATGAGCGACGATGAAGGGTTGTTTTGAAGCGTGACGGAAAGGAGGCAGACTACCGGTGTAGGAGCTGATGTCGGCGGATGAGATTGTACACGCTGCGGGGAGTGACTCCTAGCAATTGAGCGGCTTGAGCCTGATTCCCCTTTGTCATGTCAAGGGCTTCCCGGACAAGAAACTTCTCACAATACTTGAGCGCCCTCGACAAGCTCCATCGTTTTTCTCGTACCAAGCGAGACACTTCTGATTCACAATCTTCATCTCGAATGGATGATGGAGTCGCATTTATCGAAAGCTCTTTTGCCTGAGAATGAGCCAAGTCGAGGAGCAGCGCCTGTGGGAGATCTCGCAGGTCTAATGGTTGTTCATTTTCTTTGTTGATCATCATTTGGCAGACGATATTTTCAAGCTGCCTGACATTGCCGGTTAAGTCCAATTTTCCTAACGCTTCGATCAACTCATCGGTAACGGCCTGCACCGGGTATCGACTCAACGTCTTGTGTTTAACAAGAAAGTATCGAACAAGCGGAGCGATGTCATCGCGCCGTTCTCGAATGGGTGGGATGGTCACCGAGAGCATATTGAGCCGGTGAAACAAATCTTCCCGGAATGTCTGTTGTTCGACCATCTGTAACAAGTTTCTATTCGTCGCCGAAATGATGCGTACGCTGATCAAGACTTCATCATCTTCGCCGACTCCCAAAACCCTGTTATCCTGGAGCACACGCAGCAATTTCCCCTGAATGGCATAATCAAGATCGCCGATTTCATCGAGAAATAATACCCCTCCTTGAGCCGAACGGATAAGCCCTTTTCGGTCTCGCTCTGCTCCCGTATACGCTCCTTTTCTGTGGCCAAATAGTTCTGCCTCCGCCACTCCTGAACTGATGGCCGCACAATTCACGGCCACAAACGGACCTTTACTCCGCTTGGGATCGAGCTTATGAATGGCTTGTGCTACGACCTGCTTACCCGTCCCTGTTTCTCCTGTGATCAAGGCGGGAAGATCGCTCAATGATCCAACTCGGACGGCCCATTGAAACACAGATTGCATACCTTGGCTGGTCCCGATCACATGCAGATCCTGCATCAGCTGTATTTGCCGCTGTTTATCCTCATCTTGTCTCTTACCTTTCCGGTGTAGCTCCATCACGCAATTAACGAGACGATGGCACCAGTCAGGTTGCTCCATGTCTATCAACCAGCTCGCACCGGAGGCCAAGATCAACGAGCGTTGACCGATGGTCCACCGACCCAAATGCTCTACGCCCGCGATCGTCGCGATTCCCTGATTCCTTAAGCGCTCGATCGTTTGTACCCCTCCAGCAAGTTCCTCTACGCGCACGAAAAACAACGCCATTGGCTTTGTACCTTGAATGAGGCCGTTGGCGAATGTTGATTCTATGCACACTTGGGTTTCGATGGACCATCGATGGAGGATTTTTTGCGCGGCAGCTACCTTCTCTTCGTCTAATCCGATCAATAACACTACGGCTGCCATGTCACACTCGTGCTGGTGGGACATCTTCTTGACCATGCGCAATCGATCTACGAGGTGCCTCGCGTACGCATAAGTGATGCCAACACGGATACGAATAGAACCACACTTTTTAGGCGATTTGGAGTGCTAGGATGTGCGGCATGCGATAATTTCGCCACACCCCTTACCGAGATCTCGCACTAACTCACTAATTTATTTCTGGAGCCTCACTGCGGCATTGGAGTCGCAGCGCTTACAGATTGTTGAGCTGGATGAGTCATGGAGATTTGCAGAGGTCTTCCGCAAAAATTCGGCGACCGTAGCCATGCCGTTTGATAAGCCGCTGAAAAGCCCGCCGATCTTTCCCTGCGGCCCTAGCCGCTTGCGATATATTCCCCCTGCACTGGAAGAGGATTTGTTTCAAGTACTCTGCCTCGAATCGTTCAATCATCCTCTCCTTGGCATCCCGAAATGGCAAGATGGGCCGCCGATCTTTCTCATCATTCAATTCAATATCTTGTGGCCGTATGACATCGCCACACACAACAGCCGTTCTACTTATGACGGCCTCAAGCTCTCTGACATTGCCGGGCCAGTCGTGCGACATCAGTTTCATCATGGCAGGATGGCTAATGGACTTCCCATGCTTCTGAAGGAAACGATGGGTAAGCAAAGGAATATCGCTCTTCCGATCCCTGAGGGGAGGAAGATGTGCAGAAAGAATGTTGAGTCGGTAATACAAATCCTTCCTAAACCGCTTCGACTCGACTTCCTCTAACAAATTGCTGTTCGTTGCAGCGATGACTCGCACGTTTGCGATGCAGTGATGAGACGATCCCACCTGGCGATATTCTCCGTTTTGGAGAAACCGCAAGAGTTTGCTTTGGCTCAAGATACTTAGGCTGTCTATTTCATCCAGAAAGAGTGTTCCTCCGTTCGCTTCACCGATCAAACCCTTTCGATCAGAATAGGCGTTTGTAAACGCGCCCTTCGTATGACCAAACAGCTCGCTCTCAAAAATCGATTCCGGGATCGCCCCACAGTCCACAGGAACAAACGATTGGCTCCGTCTCGTGCTATTGGCATGGACCAGTCTGGCATACAGTTCTTTCCCCGTTCCCGTTTCACCGCTGATGAGCAGGCTGGCATTAGATTCTCCGAATCGGGGGATAAGCTGGATCTGCTTGGTGAGGGCATCACTTGCACAAACAAGCAGACCGCTGTCTGAACCATCCAAGGGCAGAATTGGAGACACGATTTTCTCTGTAGACAGTCTCTCTGAAAGAAGCTTGGAGATACGCGGCGCCACGTCAACTGCCCTGAAGGGACAGGTGACATAGTCATCCATCCCCGCCTCGAAGAGACTGGTAATATCGTCATGGCAAATCCGATCAGAGCAGAAGAGGCCAACGACTCCAGCAGCTTTGTCAGTTTCACGATAGGACTTCAGGAATGAATTGATATCGAACGCCGACGCCGCGTGAATAAGAATCAGGTCAGGACGACCAGCCTTCATTTGTGGGTCGTCTATGGTGTGGCTTGTTGCGGGTGTTAACGCAGATATCTTCCAGCCTCGGTCGTCGGCAATCCTTTGTAAACTGTGTCGAGCGTTGCCACACTCACTCCGAGAAACGAATAGAATAGATGGCGTGTAGCTCATACGCTTTTCCGACGCCGTTCCGGAGCTGAGTGTACCTGTCCAAAAAAGAACTTGGCAGATCCATATGGACATGTCACAAAAAGGACGCACCATAAGGATGAACTCATCGCAGGCTTGCGATGAGTCTTACCCACAATATCTATGCCGAGATTCGTTTGCCGCTACAATATGGTGTAACGTTGTATAAAGAAGCGGTGTTGAGATCGAATATGTCTATGAAGAAACCGCTATGTTTTTTATGAGGATTGCCGCTGACATTTTTGGCAAATAAATGAGCTTCGTTCTCCCCGAAGACATTGAATCACTCCACCACATTGATTGGGACAGAGCTGCCCTGCTTTTCCATAGACGAGATGCCGGCGTTTGTATTGTCCCTCCGTACCGTCCGGAGCAAAAAAATCTCGCACGCTGGACCCCCCACAGCTGATGGCCTCCTCTAAAGCCTTGCGCATGACCTTGTAAAGCCGTTCTACGTGGGCCATCGAGAGCCGACCGACCTGCGTGTTTGGGTGTAGGCCGGCTCTGAAGAGAATCTCATTGGCATAGATATTCCCGATACCGGCAATGACTTGTTGATGCATCAAGAGCGACTTGAGCCGACCGCGTCGCGCCCGTAAGACCCTGATAAAGTCCTGCTGCGACACGGAGAGTGGATCGATTCCAAACCGGCGAGCCAAGTATCGGTCCAACCCCGTCTTGTCCAATAGCGAGAGTCGGCCGAACCGACGTGGGTTCCAGTACCGCAGTTCAGGCTCACGACCGCCTTCGAACGACAGCTTCACATGCACATGCTGCGGATATTTCGTCGGGGCGGACCTGAACAGAAGAAGCCCGGTCATCCCAAGCTCGGCCACGACATAGCGACAGGCGCCGCCATTCGAAAATCCCAAGGCCACACTCTTACCGAATCGCTCGACGGAATGCAGGCCGGCACCTCGATACCAAGGTAACGTCGGCAATCCTTCACGCACGATATCTGCGCGTCCGACCCACACATCGGTCAATTGCGCCCCCAGGAGGCGAGAACGAATTTGTCGAGCGACGACTTCTGCTTCCGGAAGCTCCGGCATACCATACCCACATTGAGAACGAGAGAAGCGCTCCATTACGCCATGGGTCTTACGGAAAGGCAAGGTCCGCGACGCGAAGAATAATGAGCGTCACGTTTGCGAACTGGCGCGAATTGGTGAGCGCCCAGCATCTTAGAAGCCGAGTAATCTTTGTCTGAGTGACGTGAGAACGAAGCGGGAGGGCTTTTTCACCAACTTGCTAAGCGGTACGTCGAAGTTGACGAACTTGCTCAATGGCAACTTGCAGATTCGGCAGCGGCATGGCACCCGGGCGCCGAGTCAGGACTAACTTTAAGACCTCATCGTAGGTCCGACCTTCGACACAACACAGGTAGGCCATCACCACAGAAACGGAGCGGCCCATGCCGGCCCGGCAACAGACCAGGGTCCGACCTTTTGGCGCACGCGGCTCAAGCCATTGCACTGCCTCCATCAACTTATGCGGATCGGCCTTGGCAAATTCCCTAAAGGGGATCCGATGGTAGTCTATCCAGGTAGCGGGTGTAAGGGAAAACTCTTCTGCCACAAGCAGAAGTGTGCCGATCAGCTCAGGCGGCCCCTGTGCATCATCGATACCGCCCACCAAGAGATTGTCCGTAATCATATGCATCGCGTTGTCAGTATATCGCGGCTCTGAAAAGCGTCAAGCAATCTCTCCCGCCTGACGGTATGCTTGCGCTTTCAATTCCTTGGCCGCTATACTCGCACTATGGTTACGATTTCGCAGCAAGAAGTCGAACGACGTTTGAATACCGTCCAGTGCGCTGTCTGCAAACAGTCCAGCTTCGCCATCGATGAGCGGTTCATGGGAGCCGATGGAGATTGGCGGGGCATCTGCAAGAAATGTTATTACACGTTTCCGGTGTACACCGACATGGAGTTCTACCTGCGGACGCAGCCGGATGTGCCGCTGCGTTTAAGGGAGATTTCCTGCATAGCCTGCAACCACCAAGGAGTCAACCTGAATTTCCGCGCCACACTTTCTGTGCGGGATGCTTACTACTTCGTGACGTGCCAAGGTTGCCACCGACAATTTGTGGAGAAATCGTCGTTAGAAGCGTTTGAATAAATCATCCGGTGTTTAGTGTATACTGAGTCCATGTCAGACGATCCAAAAAAGCCTGACCTCTCCTCGCCTGATGAAAAACCCAAGGTGAGAAAAGAACTCCCCGTGTTCGCCATTCAGGACGATGATTCGGTGATGGCTGAAGAAATGGCGGAGTTGTTCGAGGAAGACAAGGTCTCCCACCAGCACGGCAGCTCGGAACCGGAAGCGGATTAGCCTACCTATCGTTTAACTTCGCACTAATTCAATCAGTATCCGCACGCTTTTTCGGAGTGAGATAAACCTCATACAAGGAGACTACTTGTCTGCATGATGCCTCAACCCAATCGTGCGTCGTTTGTCACCTACTTTTTGGTTAAACTGAGCGAACAATCTGCACCACTGCATCTCGCTCAACTCGTCCCAACACCGACACCTTTCCCCTTCGTTCTTTGTGAACGATCTTTTCAATTTGCACAATGGCACCACGATGCCAATTATCAAAATCCGCGTTCTCAGACGTAGCCAGGCGATCTTGCCGTCCGACTTCCTGTCGACCTTGTTCGTTGCAGAGCCAGGCTCGCTTTTCTCCCTTCATGATCCGCAGCTCGCTCACAACGCGATAGACATCAGGCTTCCGCTCAATGATGGTCTTGTCGTCTTTGCGTAGCAACAGATAGGAAAACTTCAGTGCGTCTTTGATAAACCCGACTTCTTCGTCGATTGCTTTAATAGTTGCCGGAATGTCCCAGGCCCGTTCTTCATGGCACCAATCATCCGGCTTTGCTAGTGCAGGACAACTCTCCTCATGGAGGCATGGACTATAGATGGTGCAACGCTTCTCTTCGACTAATCGATCTCGTACCTGATGCAACGCGCGAGAGGTTTCTCGTAAGGCCGGCTCCACGATCATGACTGTGCCGTGTAGTGTGAGGAGTGACAAACATTCCGTCACTAAGCCGGTTCTCGATTCGATCGAGTCTGTCTCGTTTGCATGGATCTCATTCAAGCAGTTGGCAAGGATGATGAGATCAAACGGACCCTTGACCCTTACCTGGTCCATGCTGTCTCTTCGCTCTAAATCTGCTTCAGACGTCTGCAAATCTACTTCTGCGATATCAGCCGCCTGGCAATACCGATCCCACAACTGTCTAGCTTGTCTGAGAGCTCCCGACGAGCTATCGACAGCGGTAACCGATAATGCACGCCGCGACTTTCGCCGGTACCACCAATCTAAAACTGCAAGAGCTCCGCTCCCCGGCCCTGAACCAATGTCGAGGACTCGGAATTCTTCGGCCGGTGCCGGCGTTGGCATCTCATCAAGCAGAACTTGAATTTTGGCGAGATTGACGGGCAGAAAATACTGAAGATACGCTGCGCCCAGGAGTTGATCGGCCAAATAGGCTCGGTTCAGTTGACTTCGTTCTTTAGTAAAACTTCGAGACAGTTCCGCCACGGCCTGCAAGAGCTTCTTCCTCAAAAAACCTTCCCTTTCAACAAGTTCATTGATTGTGTCAAGGAGAAGTGGAGAAATCCTGGCGTTGAGGCCTTTCATGAGCCTAGTGTATGCTCAACGTATCACGGAGGACAACTATGACTGACGAAATCCTAAAGGCTTATAAAGAGGTCGAATCGGCCATGGAACGCTACATCAGGCTGCTGCACGACCATGTCACGATGCTGCAAAACATAGAACCGCCAGACTCAGACAAGCTCGTCCGATTGACCGCCGGCTCAAAGGCCATGACCGACAGTGCGGCGATCTATCTCTCCTATGCGAAGTATGTGGCTTACGGCATGCCGGCAAGTGAAGAGATGGTTGAAGACGAGATACAAGGCTAAGTTCGTCGTTCGTATCTCGTATAGCGTCTTTCATGTTGGGTTTCGAATACTTCATGCTTCACAAACCACAAGTGACACGGCGTACTTCAAACACAAAGAGCCTGTCCGGGTTCCCGGACAGGCTCTTTGTGTTTCAGCTTCTGTACGCCGTTAAATGCTACGCATAAACTGGGCGACTTCGTCCGGATTGACGGCGCCACCCATGATCTGCGACATCGCGACGTTCGTAGACTTCTTACCGGTCAGACCGGATTCGACTTCGTCCACGATCAACTCCACCGGCATCGACTGACCGCCATACACGCGCGGACCACCGATAATTTTGGCCTTGGAATAGCCGTAAATGGCAGTCGCAACTTCCTTCGCCAGCCAGCCGACGTAGTTGAATTCCGGCACGACGATCAACTTTGCGTTCTTGCACAGTTCGCGCAGCTCCTTGGTCGGGAACGGACGGAGCGAGCGAACCTTGATCAAGCCGACGTTGAGGCCCTTGTCCTTGCAGAGACGTACGGCCTCACGAGATTGAGCGGCCGCGCTACCGGAAGCGATGATGATCGCATCAGCACCCTCGACGTTCTCCGGTGTGAGCAGACCACCCAAATACTTATTGATGTACTTCCGTGATCGCTCAACTGCCGCCCACACTTCTTGTTGCCATACAGCATGAATGTTGTAAGCCATGAAGTTCGATTTCTGGACCGGGGCGTCGCGGGACAAGCGAGCGGGAGGATTCTCCGCATCGAGCACCGGAACCGCGCCACGCCAGGGATCGCGCGGCGGCAACTTGATCCCACGATCTTGCATGCGCACATAACCACGGGCGTGTGTCACGAAGAACCCATCGCAGCAGACGCCGACCGGCAGAGTCACATCATTCTTCTCCCCGATGATGAACCCGGCCATCGTGAAATCGAACATGTCTTGTTGGTTTTCAGCGTGAAAGACAATCATCCCGCAGTTCAGCAAGTAGGCGACTTCGATGTTGTCGGGCTGAATCGCGAGGGGCGCGTTGACGACACGGCAGGTGAACATGGCCACAACCGGAAGACGGTGGCCCGGCCAGGAGGCAATCCCTTCTAAACCACGTAACGTACCGGGTCCGGCCGTGGCCGTGTAGCAACGGACCCCTGAGCGAGACCCGCCGGCAATTGCAGCCATGACGCCGACCTCTTCTTCGCCACGATAATACTCTTTCACATAGCCTTCACCGTAGAGTACACCGACCAGCTGCATGGTTTCGCTCTGAGGGGTGATCGGATAGGCGATGGCCAAATCCACATTCGAACGTCGGATCGCTTCCTTCGCCGCTTCGCTACCGGTGATAAATTCCTTCGTCCGCGGCGCTTCAAGGAACATATACTCAGGGGTCACGACCTTCTGTCTTTTGGCTTCCCCATGGGGATCTTTTTTTCCATCCGACTTCGGGACAGCGACGCTGGTAATCGGGTCGCCTTGCGGATTGGTTTTGATTTCGGTTTCGCTCATGATCGCACCTCTCTCTATCTATTATAGTGAGCGACTCGCTCAGCCTACCCTTCTCGCTTCATCTGTTCTGCAGAATGACCGAACATCGCCGCACTGCCGGCTCCACCAGGAGTCGGTGCAAACGCCATCGGATTGGTGTGGGTCTTTCCACCGTGCACCTTCGATTGCGTTCCGGTGAAGCGCACGTTCTCACCGTTCTCCGGCAGCTTGATGCCCATTTCTTCGCGCACTCGCTTGAAGATTTGCGCAACACGCTTCAACTTGGCCGTATCGGAATCGCGGATGGTGAGCATGGCATCCTCATGGCCTTGCTCGGCACAAATCGCCATGGTACAGCAATTCGTACCTGCCCGGATCATCTTGAGGGTCAGATTCGCATAATGGCAATGGACCCCCACGAAGATACAGGCTTCGATCTTGTTACCCCAAATGGTGAGATTAGGGTGATTGGGATTGATGACCTCCTCGGGATCGATCTTCGGATACTTTGGTCGATAGTCCGGCATCGGAATGATCATGACGTCCGGAATCTGCGCGGCAATTTCCAATGTCGCCTTTGCTTTTTCTACCGCGTGATCATTCCATGCCCAAAGGATGAGCGGACCCGGAAAGATCGTCGCGTTCGGGCTGGTCAGCATCTTGCGCGCCATCTCTTCAATGACGACTTCCTCATTCGGCTCGAGCAAGCCGTAAAACAAGCCCTGACCCGGATCCGGTAGCGACACGCCTAACTGCGCAGCTGACGGAGGATGGAAGCCCGCCGGCCCCGGGACGATGATACGCTCTCTAGTATCCTGTGTTGTTGCCACGCCCTTTCCCCTTTCCTCGGTCTTATCCGACGACCGGACTGGCTAAAACCGCCGTCGTGCTCTTTTCACCGTACGTGATATTCTCCGTCAGCGCCGCCTTCGGCAATTGATCGATCATGATCATCTTGATCGCATTGTTTTTCGCCATATTGTCACACACCCACACACATTGAGCACAGCCCTTACAGCGATCCACCGCCACATAGGCGGAGCCATACTTGAATCCTTTGTCCTTGCCCAGCTCATCACTGTATTGGATCGTATTGGCTTCGGGACAATATTGCGTACAGAGCTTACAGCTCTTCGCAGCACAGATCTCTACGTTGATATCGGCAACAAGATACATGGTGCTCCTTTTATGCGGTGGCTGCCGCTACCGGTTCCTCCACCCGCTTGACGTCCTTTGATGCCCAGCCCTTGTCAACGGCATAGTTCCAGGCCGCCCGCATGACGGCAACGTTCTTCTCGATTAATTCTTGTTTCTTCTTGAATTTTCGTTCGACGACACTGTCCAAGGCGGCCGTACCACCAGATACGACAAACCCTTTACCGAGGAACCGATCCTTCACGGCCTGTTCAAGCGACGCCATGTTGGTCAATCCAGTGATCGCGCCAATGCAGCCCATCAGCGCCATGTTAGTCGCGAGATCCATGCCAGACACGTCAAGAGAAATCTTCGTGGCGGGAATGTAGTACAGCTTCGCACGGCGCTCTTCCAACTCGCGGGCTTGATCCCTGTGCAGCTTCATCGGCCCGTCATTATTGATCAACGCGATCCCGTCTTCCTTCAACCCGAAATAAAACGGCATTGTATAGGACTTGCCGTGGGTAATGACTTGAGGATGGAAAATGATAATGATGTGCGGAAACGTGATTTCGCCGATCTCGTAGATCGGTTCATCCGATACTCGGACATAGCTTTCGACCGGAGCCATCCGTTTTTCCGATCCATAGAACGGCACAATGGTACTTTCGCCGCCGGCATTGATGACGGCGGTGCTGAGAATATGCGAACCGGTGACGACACCTTGGCCGCCGACCCCCGCCATCCGAATATTGAATCTCTTCGCCATAATTAGACCTCCTGGTGAACGCCTAAGCTTTACCCGGGATTGCGGCGGCAGGAGCAGCCGGCTTGGCAAGGAATTCCTTGTAACCGTAACGTTCGGTGAGGTATTGCTTTGCTTCTTCACTGACATATTCCGTGAACTGATATCGATCATTCTCGACCGCCTTCGCATCTTCCATCACCTTGTCGGTCGGAATGGCGTATTCGATGTTGCAGGATGTGTAGGCCTGAATGTAGGTCGACCCGACTTCGCGTGCGATCAACACCGCTTTCTTGATTACGCTTTCCACACGTCGGGGATTGTTCGGTACCACCGTGGCGACATAGGCACAGCCGGCGACCTTCGCCATCTGCACCATATCCATCTTCTCAAACTTCTTGCCGAGCGGGGCCATCTTGAGTACGGCGCCGCGATTCGTCATGCCGCTCTCCTGGCCGCCGGTGTTCCCGTAGACTTCGTTGTCCAACATGATCGTCGTGAACCGCTCTTTGCGGAACCAGGAATGGAGAACCTGCTGGAATCCGATGTCCGCCGTCCCGCCGTCGCCGGCCATCACGACCACATCCTTTGGCTTGTCGCCGAAGCGCAGACGAAGGCCACGAGACAGGCCGCTCGCCACTCCGTTTTGGTCACCGTAGTTGCCGTAGACAAAGGGAATCGCTGCCTGAGAGATGGCGAGACGACCACAACCCGCCGTCCCGACGGTAATCGTGTCTTCGGGATTGGGGAACGCAATCATAGCCAGCCGAATGAAGAGCGTCATGGCACAGCCGGCGCACATGGGATGTTCTTCCAACACTTCTTTAAAACTTCCCATCTGTGAAACAGTAACCTTCTTTCCAAAAGGCCCATGTTCCACCATGTCTCGATATTCCTTTGGCATAAACTTTTCAAATCCATTGGAAAACTTGACATAATCAAGACTCATCAGGCACCTCCCTTATATCGTTGGCAACGGTCGACCGTTGCTTATATTCTTCACACCACCCACATGCATCGAAGAAAACGTGAGGACTTGAGGTTTGAACGATCAGACCACCACTCGTGATCACTGATCTTCGGGCATCCTAGCAAAGCCGAAAAAAGACTGTCAATCTTTGCTCAGCCTTTTCTCGTCTCTGTAGTCACCTCCCACCTTTTTATGTTATTACGAATTTCGACGACTACTTGTCAGATGGTATAACGTCATGAAAATCAAAGCAACTTCTAAGAGGACCCAAGGTATCTCAAAGAAGACCTAGATTCAGGCGGCAAGATAGGCCATTCGCCCCAACCGATTAACGAGGAAACAGTCAGGAGTACCCCTCTCGAACTTTTCTATAATTCACCCTTAGACATTGCCGATCTCCGATATTCCGTTTACACTGCACGTTATGCCACTACGAGTTCTGATCCCGGGCGAAGATGATGCTGGTGTCCATGTCGGCGGAGTTCATAAACGCCCACCGATCCCGGACGATTCAGCCAAAGCCGAATGTCCGAAATTCATGGCCCACGGTCCATGCGGGGGGGTTCGTAAAGGTGGGTTCTGTGAAGTCTATCCCGAGATGAAATGTCCATGGGTCTCGCTGTATATAGAACTTGAGAAAATTGGCCAGACTGAATGGATGAAACAAGTGTGAATGGCCGACAGAGATGCCCCTCATATCCGTCCACTGTGACACACAGAATTAATCACATGTTGTAGGATTGGTAGGTGGTGGACGTACACAGCTGAGGAGCCATCCACACCGGCCCAGGGTAGCGAGAGGGGAAATGGGGAGAAAACAAAAAACCACGAAGCTTGGGTACAACGAGCGGCATGCGCGCAGTGGGATCAACGCTCCGCTGCCGGACATTGAGACCTTCCCGAATCAATATAAGGGATATGAAATTACGATCGAGATTCCCGAATACACGGCAATTTGCCCCAAAACCAACTTACCGGACTTCGGAACCATTACTCTGTATTACATGCCCGACAAAGAATGTCTCGAGCTGAAGGCGCTCAAGATGTACATCCACGCCTATAGAAATCTCGGCATCTTTTACGAAAACGCCGTCAACAGAATTCTTCACGATGTTGTGAAAGCCTGCCGCCCCGTCTGGGCGAAAGTCACGGGCACCTTCACTGCGCGCGGCGGGCTATCGAGCAAAATCGAAGCCAGGTTTCCCCAACTCTGAACAACAGCTGCCGCTGGGATCGAAGGTCCCGAGGTATGACCTTCTTGTATCGGTTTCACTCAGGGCATGTATGGCGACTTATGCAATCGGGGACGTACAGGGATGCCATGATGCCTTGCAACGTCTTCTCGATCATATTCAATTTGATGCGAGCCGCGATCGTCTTTGGTTCGTCGGCGATCTCGTCAACCGCGGGCCCGATTCTCTCGGTGTACTTCGCTACATCCGTTCGCTCGGCCAGTCCGCACACATCGTGCTTGGCAACCACGACTTCTTTCTCCTTGCAGTCTCAGAAGAGGTAGTGGCGCTTCGCCCCAAAGATACGATCGGCGACGTATTGAAAGCCGACGACCGGCTGGACTTGATCGACTGGCTTCGGCACCAACCCCTGCACCATCGCGAGGGGCCGTTCTTCATGGTCCATGCGGGACTACTCCCTCAATGGACGACTCAAGATGCCGCTGAATTGGCCAGTGAGGTCGAGATGGCATTACGAGGCGATGGTTTTCGATCGTTTTTGCGATCCCTTTTCCATGACCCGGAGGTCACGTGGAGCCCCAGCCTTACCGGCACCGCACGGTTGGTCACCATTGCCCGTGTGCTAACCAGACTTCGCACCTGCACACCAGCCGGCGAGACCTCAAACTTTTCCGGTCCGCCAGAAGAGACACCACCAGGCTATTTCCCTTGGTTCCGTATCGCAGCTCGCCGCAGTGCCGATACGACCATCATTACCGGCCACTGGGCCGCACTCGGTCTACACATGGAGCCTAATCTGCTTGCCATCGATAGCGGCTGTGTATGGGGACGGCAACTGACCGCGGTGAGATTGGAAGATCGCACGGTGTTTCAGGTCGATGGGCCGGCGCGACATTGACGGACACCAAGCTCAGACCCCTGCGACCAGGCGCACCAAGGGAACATGCTCGCCGATCCCGAATGTCAGCGGAGCCTTGATTCTCTCCGGATCGACATAGGTTCTGAACAGTCGATCCCAAATCGAGAACGTCACCCCGAAATTTGCATTGGCGTGCGCCGAGTTTTCACTGTGATGGACATGGTGATATCGCGGCGTCACAAAGACCCATTCCAGCCAATTCGAGCGCCAGGTGACGTTCATGTGCATCCAGTCGTTCAACAGCATGTGGGAGGACAAGATCGTCACATACATCCACCACGGGGCATGGCCGAAAACCGAAAAGGCCGCCACCCAGGGTAGGTTGAACAACACCTGTTGCGGGAGCGAAGCCCGGTATCCGGCCAACCAGTACATATGCGTCGGGGAATGGTGCCACTTATGGATGCGCCAAACCGGGCCAAGATGCAGAAACCGGTGCACCCAATAGGCACCGAAGTCTCCAACCACGTAGTACAGGGCAAAAGACGCCGCGGTTGGAAGGGTGGAGCTGAATCCAGACAGCACCGACCAAATCACGATCCGTTCGCTTATAGACCAGGCAACAGGGAGGAGAAGGTACCCGACCAACGCTGCACCGACGATGTCCATCAAAAGGATGGATCGATAAGGAACCTTTCTCGCCGGCACCAGCCATTCGAGCGACGTGACAAAGATCACCCTCGCCGTGAACAAAAGAGGGATGAAGAGGTCATGATCGAAGACGAACTGCCGAAACTCTCGACTCATTAACCATTCGATCCATTCCATCGCCTATCCGCCTCCCCATGCATATCGAAAGGCCGGACTCTTTCACACGGGCTCAGCCCTGTCTCCCACCGCTTTCGAACAGGAAGCAAGCCATAGTGATTGTGTGAAGAACAGGAAATTGTTGATACCAGAGAGCCAGAAAAGAAGAGGCCTAGTGGTAACTTTCTGAATCCGAAGGGAACTTCCCCTGTTCGACATCATCTTTGTAACGACTCAGGGCTTGGAGGGTGTCGGCTTTGAGGTGAGCGTATGTCTTCACGAATTTAGGGATGAAGGCGTCAAAGAGTCCGAGGAGATCATAGAGTACTAGCACTTGACCATCACAATGAGGGCCCGCTCCAATCCCGATGGTAGAGATCGAAAGGGTTTGGGTAATCTTTCTGGCCAAATCAGCAGGTATCGCTTCCAGTACAAGAGCAAACGCTCCGGCAGCTTCGATGGCCTTCGCATCTTGGAGCAACCTGGCGGCTTGGTCTTCGGCTTTGCCTTGAACCTTGTATCCGCCCAACGTATAGATTGATTGTGGTGTCATACCCAGGTGGCCCATGACAGGAATCCCAACGCTCGTCATGGCTTTGATTCGATCTGCCATCACAGCGCCCCCCTCCAGCTTCACGGCAACGGCACCGGCTTGCAGCAGTCGGCCCGCATTGCGCAAGGCCTCCTCTGGACTAGGCTGATAGGACATGAACGGCATATCCGCAATCACCAGAGCTCGCTGCACCACGCCGGCGACCAGCTTGGTGTGATACAGCATGTCATCCATCGTCACCGTCAGCGTATTGGGTTTCCCCTGTACGACCATGCCGAGCGAATCACCGACAAGAATCACCCTGATCCCAGCTTGCTCGACCATACGCGCAAACAGCGCATCATAAGCCGTCACGACGGCGACTCTCTTCCTGTCTCGTTTGAACTGTTGGAAATCGAGGATCGTCATCAGTTCAATTCTGCTTTGGTGATGATCTCGGCCAACCGATGCGTGGCTTTGATGGCCATGATATGCACACCGTCGCAGTGTGGTCGAACCGCCTTGATCGTCCGTACGGCAATGTCGACTCCGACGTCCTCTGCCTTTTCACCGGCGGCTTTGAGCTCGTCGATCATTTCTTTCGGCACCGACATGCCGGGGATGTTGGCGTTCATGAACTCCGCCATCTTTGCATTGCGCAGCAGCAGGATGCCCGCCAAGACCTTCACGTTGAACGGCCGCACGTGTTTCATGAAACTGGCGAAGACCTCGGGATTATAGACGGCTTGAGTCTGAAAGAACCGGGCACCGGCTTTCACTTTCACTTCGAACTTCGCCAGCACCGGCCCGACCAGATCGGCCTCCGGTGTGACGGCCGCGCCGATCGTGAACGCTGTGGAGCCGTCGAGTTTGTTGCCTGCCATGTCCTTGCCGTTATTCAACCCCTGTACGAGCTGCATCACCTGGACTGAATCGAGATCATACACCGGCTTGGCATCCTTATGATCACCGACGGTTGGGTAATCACCTGTGAGACAGAGGATATTGCGGATCCCAAGCATGTGCGCGCCCATCAGATCCGACTGCATGGCGATCCGATTGCGATCGCGACAGGTCAACTGCATCACAGGATCGTGCCCCAACTCATACAGCAGGCGGCAGACCGGGAGCGAGCCAGCACGAACCACAGCAGCAGTATTGTCGGTGACGTTCACACCGTGTACACGCCCAACTAGCTGTTTGGCATTCTCGAGAACGGCCGAGATGTTGGTGCCCTTCGGGGGGTTATACTCAACCGTGACCGCAAATGTGCCACGATCGAGAACGTCTTTTAAACGCTGTGGCTCACGACTCATGGATGGCCCCTCAGAGCATTCCTGCCGCCCGCTTGGCAGATTCAACCGTATTTTCGAGCAGCATCGCGATCGTCATCGGACCGACTCCCCCAGGGACAGGGCTGATCCAGCCGGCCTTTTGGCTGACCGTGTCAAAATCGACGTCGCCGCACAGCTTCCCCTCAGGCGTTTTGTTCGTCCCCACGTCGATGACGACTGCGCCTTCGCGCACCATGTCAGCCGTCACAAACCTAGCCTTTCCGATGGCGACGAGGAGCAACTCCGCTTCTCGGCACACCGCGGGAAGGTCTTTCGTTTTGGAATGACAAATCGTGACCGTCGCATTCCTCTGGAGGAGCATGAGTGCCAACGGTTTCCCGACAATATTGCTCCGTCCCAGCACGACCGCCCGTTTCCCTTCGATCGTCACGCCGACAGACTCAATCATCTTGATGACGCCCTTGGGGGTACAGGCTTCAAATACAGGATGCCCCTCCACCAACCGGCCGAAGTTATAGGGATGAAACCCATCAGCATCCTTGAGTGGAGAGACGGCTTCCAGGATGACCTTACTGTCGATATGTTTCGGCAGTGGGAGCTGAACCAGGATTCCATGGATTTTGGGATCAGAGTTCTTTTTGTCGATCAGCGCCAATAGTTCGGCCTGCGTCGTACTCGTGGGGAGCTTGTGATCGTCGACATGGATGCCGGCTAATTCGCAGGCCTTTTGCTTATTCCGAACGTATACATGCGAGGCGGGATCGTCACCGACCAAAATAGTCGCAAGTCCCGGCCTAATCGATTTCTTAGCCAACAGCTCCGCTGACTCTTTAGCGAGTCGATCACGGACCTGTTGCGCTAGCGCTTTTCCGTCAATCAATTGTGCGGCCACGATTTCCTCCTTTTTACTCTACTTGAGCAGTAAAAACGCTGCAACTTAGCGGGGAATTTTATGTAAGTCAACGCTCCTGTCCCAGCTGAGGGGGAGCACGTGGCAGAACCCGAGTGCGTCCGTCTCGCTTCGTTCCTTACCCCTCCCATCGTTTCTTGACAGCCTCTTCACCCCTTGGATACGATGGCTTTAATCCAATTAAGGACATCTTTCCGTTGCTTTTCTATTATTCTCAACGACTTTTCATCCTTTCGATACTCACACTCAGCCTTACAGTGTCGAGCGAAGCGGCACAGATCACAGGGTTGGAATCCCCCAACAGTTTCGTCGGCGACCCGTCCGGAAAGGAATATTTCATCTCCAACATCAATGGGGAACCGCAAGCCCGAGACAATAACGGCTTCATCACCAAATTGAATGCCCAGGGAATGGTCACCAACCTTAAGTTCATTCAAGGCGGTGTGGCGGACGTGTTCCTGCACGCTCCGAAAGGGATGGCCTTGATGGGGCCAATTCTCTACATCGCAGATCTCGACCAATTGAAAGGCTTCGACAAGACGACAGGCAAACTCATCATCACGGTCTCGTTCCCAACATCATCCAGGACACAGGTGTCGCTGACCGACGTTGCAGCCGCCCCAGACGGCGTGTTGTACGTTTCAGACCAGGCGGCGAACTCCATTTACCGGGTTGATCCGTCAGCCAAGTATCGAGTTGACCTCATCATCCATGATGAGCGGCTCGCAGGCCCTGCCGGCATCGCGATTCATCCCAGTACGCATCATCTCATCACCGTGAGCTGGGAAAAGGGGAAAATCCTTGATATCACCCCAGACGGGCAATTGACCGAACTGGAATCCAATGGATTTTTTACCGGTCGCTTTCAAAACCTGAGCGGAGTGGATTTTGATCAATGGGGCAACATGTACGTTTCGGATTTTACAAAAGGCAAGATTTGGCGCATGACCAGAGACCATCGATTCCAAGTCATCGCCGAGTATCTCCCCGCCCCGGCCGATATCGGCATTGATCGCATGAACAATCTCATATTAGTACCCTACCACTATATGCATGCCGCCGAGATGAACGGACTGGAAACCCCGTCATCGGCTAAGTCCAAAGGTGAGAAGCGCACATTGGCCGACTATGGATTCATTCCTCCGCCGCCCAAGCCAGCGCCGGAAGGAACCAAGAAATGAGCTCGCCATGCGCCTATTGTCACACCCGAAAGGGTAAACGCCCATGCCCGGCTCTTGGAGCCATGATCTGCAGTCTCTGCTGTGGAGAACACCGCCTGACCCGGATATCTTGTTCTCATGATTGCCCCTATCTCGATACCGGAAGCGATTATCAGCAGAAACGGCTCGGTGAGCAGTTCTTGCCCGTGCGGCGAGACTTCTATCGAGAGTTAGAGGAGTCGGGAGGGTGGAAAGCGGTCGCTTTGTTTAATCTGATCGAGGTCGTCACATTCAGCTATTTTGAAGGGCGCCGCGATGGGCAGGACGCCGAGGTCATCGCAGCCCTCCAGGCTCTTCGTCGCACACTCAGTCCGCTGCATGTTCCCGCAGCTCCCATGCCGGTGTTCGCTGAGCATCTCCGGAAGGAGTATGAAACCTTCAAAAAACGGAACCCCGAGCAGATCGCGGATTCATCGGATGCTCCGGCAGTCATGGATAGGATCGACCGGTTCGTTTCTACCTTTTCAGGGAAGGATTTTCAGTCCAGCCGATTTCTCGGGGGGCTGATCGGCTATATGAAGAGCTATCACCCGGAGATCGCCGAACACCTCAAGGAGAAGCATGAGCCCGGGCACATCCTTCTTCCTGGGCAATCTTTCTCATCGCCACCAGAGGCTGGCGTACACACTCACGGTCCCGATTGTAGGCGCCATCACCATTAGTCATTCGTTGGCACCAACTCAGGCCACGGCATTCTAGTTTGTTGGAGTAATACCCGTTCAATGTACGCTGCCAGGCGAAAATCTGCTTCGTTTGAGAGCGCAATAATCTGGACGCCGAATTCATGCTCTCGTACCCATCGCACTACCGCCCGGTCGATATCAATTGTTTCTTTTTGATCGGGAAGCCAGATCCGAACCATCACCATTGTATGAGGAGAAAGTGTGGGAAGCCCTTCCATCCGAAAACCATTCAGGGAGATATCCCGCACGACTGAATGTCTTAAAGATTGACTGGTCAGATAACAGCTTGGATAGTCCGCTAAGATCCGTCGATACATGCGGCGCGTTGATACCGGACTCATTCGACAACCTCCTCAGCACGCACAACGCGTACGAAGCCAAGGATAACCGCACGGCCGTTTCCCTAGAATCCTACGAAAGTCCTCCCTCAAAAGAAGGAGCACGTATGTAAAAGATTCTGCCGAAACCGGCCTGGAGGAATGGCACAGAGAGATTCGGCCTGAACGAGCGTCCGTACGACACAGAAACCGATAAATTTTACTCTACGATGGTGACCGTCATCTCCACGCGTTCTCGAGGATTATCACGCTCATCGCGTGGCAGGTTGACGATCTTGTCGGCCACACCGATTCCCTTCGTGACTTCGCCGAACACGGAGTACTTGCGGTCCAGAAATCGTGAATCTTCGACGACAATGAAGAACTGCGAGCCGGCCGAATCCGGATCGGCTGCTCTGGCCATAGAAACAATGCCACGTTTGTGCGGGATATCGTTGAACTCCGCCTTGACGGTATGACCCGGACCACCCTGCCCGTAGCTGTCCTTTTTGAGTGAGTCTTTTGTATTTGGGTCTCCCCCTTGAATCATGAAACCGGGAATGACCCGATGAAAAATTGTCCCATTGTAGAATCCCGACTTTGCCAGCTTGATGAAATTCTCCACATGGCGTGGCGCCACATCCGGATAGAACTTGATTTCGATATCGCCGAACTTCGTTTTGATGATCCCCTTCGGCCCTTTTGGTGTCTCGGATTTTGTCGTGGGAGACGTATCAGCGGCTACAACCCATCCGACCCCGCAGACCGACAGGACAACCGCTACCCATACTCCCAGAAGCATTCGCCAGCATTCGTGTTTCAGCATTAACGACCTCCTCTCCCACTCAGATGATCATTCTTTGGTACCATAGCTGGAGTAGCGCATCAACACTCACCCTGCTCCAATGCCCGCTGGGCCGCCTTCTGCTCCGCTTCCTTTTTGCTGTACCCCTGGCCGATCCCCCATAGTTTTTCATGTATGTACACTTCTACTTCGAAGAGTTTTTGATGGTCCGGTCCGGTTTCCCGCAGGACCACGTATCGAGGCAACACTTCGTACCGCTTCTGACACCATTCCTGAAAACGCGTCTTGTAGTCGGCTTCTCCCGGTGCTTCCTGCAAAAGATCGATCTGCTGCAACTCATCACTCAGCACATCGATGGCAAAGTTCCGACTGGCTTCAAATCCTCCATCAAGATACACTGCCGCTATGACCGCCTCTAATGCGTCAGCCAGCAACGAGGTTTTCTCACGCCCTTTCGAACGTTCTTCACCTCGGCCGAGCCTCAAGCGGGCGCCCAGATCCAGACGTCGAGCGGCGTTCGCCAATGGGGTCTCGCTGACGAGCTTGGCTTTGAGTTTTGAAAGAGCCCCTTCGTTTAACGCGGGGTATCGCCTCGCGAGATAATCGCTCACGATGAGCGACAACACGGCATCCCCCAAGAACTCGAGTCGCTCATTATGTGTTCGGCCTGAGTCTCGCCGCTCATTCACGTAAGACTTATGCGTCAACGCCTCGATCAACAAGGTCGGGTTCGAAAATCGATAGTTCGATATGGCGGGAGAAGAATCGGCTGAAGAAGCCCGCGTCATCGTGACCGGTACTACGTGTCCAGTCTCTTGAAGATCAAACAGGCGTTCACTCCTCCAAATCCAAAGGAATTCGACAACGCCGTCTTAATGGCAGCTGACCGTGCCTTATTGGGAACATAGTCTAAATCACAGGCCGGGTCCGGATGGTCCAGATTGATCGTAGGGGGCAGAATGCCGTGAAACAGCGCCAGAAGGCTGAAAACGGCTTCAATCCCACCGGCCGCTCCGAGTAAGTGTCCTGTCATGGACTTGGTCGAGCTGACCGGAATTCGATACGCCTGTTCGCCGAACACCCGTTTGATTGCTCGAGTTTCGATAGCATCGGCCATTGTCGACGTACCATGCGCATTGATATACCCGATTTCATCACGAGTGATGCCTGCATCGCTGAGAGCTAACTCCATGCAACGGACGGCTCCCTCTCCCTCTTCCGGAGGAGCCGTAATGTGGTATGCATCGCTGTTCATCCCGTACCCGATGATCTCTCCGTACATTCTGACCCCACGCCGACGGGCATGTTCCAATTCCTCAATCACCACGACCCCCGCGCCCTCACCCAGCACAAATCCATCTCGATCCTTGTCGAACGGGCGGCTCGCCTTGGTCGGTTCGTCGTTCCGGAAAGACAAGGCCTTGGCCGCTGCGAATCCCGCCACACCCAGCGGAGTGACCGCCGCTTCAGCACCTCCGGCCACCATGACATCTGCATCCCCTCGTTGAATCAGGCGGTATGCATCCCCGATGCAATGATTGCCCGTGGCGCAAGCCGTTACTGCACAAGAGTTGGGACCCTTGGCTCCGATCCGAATCGCCACCTGCCCAGACGCCAAATTGATGATAGTCATCGGAATGAAAAACGGCGAGACCCGGCCCGGCCCCTTGGCTTTGAGCACATCATGGTAGTGCTCGATCGACCCGAGCCCGCCGATCCCGGAACCGATGTATACGCCGACCTTCGTGGCCTCCTCCGGCGTTATTTTTAAACCCGCGTCATCCACCGCCAAGTGGGCGGCGCCCACGGCGTAGTGAATGAACGTATCCATCTTCTTGATCTCTTTCTTCTCGATGAACTGAGCAGGATCGAAGTCCTTCACCTCACCCGCAATTTGGGCATCATACCCCGTCGGGTCAAATCGGGTGATTCGGCCGATCCCGGACTCACCGGCGCAGATCGCCTTCCACGTTTTCTCGACACCCGTACCCAGTGGTGTCACCAACCCCAGACCGGTGACCACGACGCGCCGTGCTGCTTGACCGGATGTTCCTGCTGACATGCTTAGGATTTTTCCTTGATGTAGTCCAACGCCTTCCCAACGGTGAGAATCTTCTCCGCATCCTCGTCGGGAATTTCGATTGAGAATTCTTCCTCCAACGCCATGACAAGCTCGACGGTATCGAGTGAATCCGCCCCAAGATCTTCGACGAAGGAGGCCTCCGGCGTCACCTCATCCTCTTCTACACCGAGTTGCTCAGCAATAATCTTCTTGACTCGCTCTTCAACAGTTGCCATCGCTATGACTACCTCCTTCCCCGGTATGACACCCACTGCACCGCCACAGGGGGATCTGTGACGGCCGTACTTCCACACAATTCGACGCGCTTATACCATCAACATCCCGCCGTTCACGTGTAAGACATGGCCGGTGATGTAGGCTGCCTCCTCGGACACCAAAAACCGCACCGCCGCCGCCACATCCACCGGCGTACCCAACCGCCCCAACGGGATTTGTTTCAGTAACGTCTCTTTCACATCAGTCGGGAGTCCATGGGTCATGGCCGTGTCGATGAAACCGGGCGCCACCGCATTAACCGTGACATTACGGCTGGCATATTCCCGCCCAACGGTTTTCGTAAACCCGATGACTGCCGCCTTCGAGGCCGAGTAATTTGCCTGCCCCGCGTTCCCGATCACCCCAACGATCGAGGCGATGTTGACGATACGACCATACCGTTGCTTGGTCATCGGCTGCAAGACGGCTTTCGTGCAGTTAAACGTCCCGTTCAGATTGATCTGCAGCACCAGATTCCAATCTTCTTCTTTCATCCGTAACAACAAGCCGTCACGCGTGATACCGGCATTGTTGACGAGGATGTCCACCTTCCCCCAGACCTTCAGGACTTGCTCGACCATCGCCTTCGTTTCATTGGCATCGGCCACGTTGACTTTGATGTTCAGCGCCTTCCGCCCGAGTTTCTCGACGGAAGCGACCGTTTCCATGGATCGGCCGGGGTCGAGATCGGCCACGGCGATATCCGCCCCCGCTTGAGCCAAGCATTCGGCGATGGCCCGACCGATGCCTTGGGCGGCACCGGTAACGATGGCTGTTTTTCCTTGTAGTGACATTTCAGACCTTTCAGAAGATACGTTAACAGGCTGACAGGGAGTTCGTCATCTGGTTTCTATGTGGACAGCCTCGCTTTAGCTGACTGCCTTGAGTGTTGCGTCCAACGATTTCGGATCGTTCACATTCAACAGTTTTGCGCCCGGAAGGATTCGCTTGATTAAGCCGGTCAATACGGTACCAGGACCGATTTCGATAAAGGTCGTGACCCCCATTTTGTTCATGGTATGCACGGTCTCTTCCCATAGCACGGAAGAAGGCAGTTGACGAACCAGTGACGGTCGAATTTCATCTGCCCGGCTGATCGCTTTCGCCTCGGCATTATTGACGAGGGGGGCGCTCAAATCCGACCACCGAACGACGGCCAGGTCTTTCGCCAAACGATCGGCTGCCGGCTGCATCAACGGAGTATGAACCGGCACACTAACCGGTAATGGAATGGCCTTTTTACAGCCCTGTGTTTTGGCCAATTCAATCGCCCGTTCTACCGCCGCCTTTTCACCGGCGATCACCACTTGCCCCGGCGAATTGAAGTTCGCCGCCGCAACGACCCCGACGGATGACGCCCTCCGGCAGACCTCTTTGACAGCCTCGGTCGTCATGCCCAACAAAGCCGCCACGAGACCGGTTCCCGTGGCCACGGCCTCGGACATGTAGCGTCCTCGTTTCTGAACCAGACCGACTGCATCACGAAAGGATACGCCGCCTGCTGCAACCAGCGCCGAATATTCACCCAAACTATGGCCTGCCACCGCGACCGGCTTGATCCCGACCGGCTCAAACAGTTTCAACGCCGCCACGCTGCTCACGAGTAAGGCCGGCTGGGTGAATTCCGTTCGATTAAGTCGTTCAGCGGGTCCCGTGAAGCACAACTCGGCGACATCATAGCCCAAGACCGTGGAGGCCTCATCATAGACGGGTTTCAAGGAGGGATACGCGTCATAGAACGCCTTCCCCATCCCGACCGACTGAGAACCCTGTCCGGGGAAAACAAGCCCGATTCCTATCGTCATGGGGCGTTAGATATCTTCGAAATCCCGTGCAAAGTCAACGGGAAAAGTTTTCGCAAGCCGCCGCCTTCCCGCAGCAGGGATCACATCGAAATGGTGCCGGGTCAACGCCCAGTCGTTCACTACCATCGGATAACCGCAGAAGCCCAGGTTAATCCGGCCCCAAACGCACCGAGCATCACCAACGAGCCGTCCTTGATACGCCCTTCGCGAACCGCTTCATCCAGCGCAATCGGGATAGACGCCGCAGACGTGTTCCCATAACGATCGAGATTCAGGAGTACCTTTTCGATCGGAAGGCCTAACCGCTCGACCACCGCCTTGAGAATTCGCACATTGGCTTGGTGCGGCACATACAGATCAAGATCCTCCACACGGAGATCATGAGCCGAAAGTGTCGCACGAGCAATCTCTTCTAAGGTGCGTACGGCAACCTTGAACGTCTCATTCCCTTTCATTTTGATGTACTGTAGACGCTCGGCGAGCACCTTTTCGGACGGTGGAGTACGTGAGCCCCCTCCCGGTACCATGATCAGCTCACAGAGCGAGCCATCAGAGCGAAGATGTGTGGAGAGAATCCCTCGTTCTCCTTCGCTTGCCCTGACGACGACCGCACCGGCCCCATCCCCAAACAACACGCAGGTGTTCCGATCTGTCCAATCGGTAATGGCGGACATCACCTCAGATCCGATCACCAGGACATGGCGCATCCCACTTTTAATATAGGCATCTGCCACCGAGAGCGCGTAAACAAACCCGCAGCAAGCAGCCGAAAGATCACACGCCGCCGCTTTGGTGGCGCCGAGTTGATGTTGGACAAGACAGGCTGTTGCAGGAAGGGGGTAATCCCCCGTGCAGGTGGCGACCAAAATCATGTCTAGGTCGATGGCCGCCAGACCCGCCGCCGTCAATGCCCGCTTCCCGGCCTGAACCGCCAAATCCGAACAGGCTTCTCCGCTGGCGGCGATACGCCGCTCGCGGATGCCCGTCCGTTCTCGGATCCATTCATCGGATGTGGCGACCATCCGTTCGAGATCCGCATTCGTCAGGACCCTGGCAGGCGCGTAGGAGCCGGTTCCAGCAATACAAGCTTTCATGTCTCCGGTTCCATCGGTGGACGAGCGCGATTCTCTTCGATGTCTCGTTGAATCAGCTCTCTCACGCCGCCATCCGCCATGCCCTTCGCTCGCCGGATCGCATTCTTGATGGCCTTGGCCGACGATCGGCCATGACAGATCATCGTGATCCCATTGACACCCAGCAGCGGAGCCCCGCCGAATTCGGCATAGTCGATTTTCCGCTTCAGATTCATGAGAGGCCCGGCGATTAAGGGATACGCGAGTCGGCCGAGAAAGTGGCCTGAGATTTCCTTCAGCAGCAGCCGCTTAATCATCTCGGCCACGCCTTCGGAAATCTTCAACGCCACGTTCCCGATAAACCCATCACAGACGACAATATCGGCGATCCCGCTGTACACATCGCGCCCCTCGATATTCCCGACAAAATTCATCGAACTGCCTTTGAGGAGTTTGAACGCCTCTTTGGTGACTTCGTTGCCTTTGCTGTCTTCTTCGCCGATACTCAGAAGGCCGACACGAGGATTGGGTTTTCCGAGCAGGTGCTTCCCATATTCATTGCCCATCACGGCAAATTGCTCGAGATGCTTGGCGGTACAGTCGACATTGGCCCCCACATCGAGCATGATCGCTTCTCCACTCAACGTCGGTAGGCTGGTGGCAATCGCCGGTCTTTCTACTCCCTTCATCAGTCCTAGCACGAAGAACGACGCCACCATGCTCGCCCCCGTATTCCCGGGACTCACGACCGCGTCGGCCTGGCCGTTTTTAACCAACTCTGTCGCCACCCAGATCGACGAGTTCCGCTTCTTCCGAGCGACAACGGCGGGTGACTCATGCATTTCGACGACCTGAGAGGCATGCCGAATGGTGAGGCGGGGATCGTGACTAGACTGACGCTCACATTCCTGTTTCAGGACGGTCTCATCGCCGACGAGAATCACCTCGACATCAAACGCTTTTATAGCCTGCAGAGCGCCCTCGACACAGGGTGCGGGGCCATGGTCACCCCCCACCGCATCGAGCGCGATCTTCATGCGAGATGGTGTACTCACGGATGGTGTTGGAATGACTGACTGACCACGCGTCGCCCCCTGGGCTCACGTCAGACGGGCTGGAACACTCGCACAACGGAGCGATTTTGACATCTGCTCACGCCTCTTCGACTTGAATGACCGCCTTGCCCTTATAGGTCCCGCAGTTCAAACAGGTATAATGCGGCAGCTTCAACTCGTGGCACTGCGGACACACCGCCATCCCCGGCGGGGTCATCCGCAACTTTTGGGTACGACGCTTATCGCGTCTCGCCCGCGAATGTTTATGCTTGGGATTGGGCATGATGACTCCTTCTTCTGTTCGATTCGGACCGCCATTCAGCGCTCACCGGGGTCCCTCAGCTTTTCTTTCATCGTGCGTAGTACCTGAAACGGGCTTCCCGTCGGCTCTTCGCCGCAACGACACGGACCTTCATTCAAATCCTTCCCACAACGGGCACAGAGACCGAGACATTCATCGGAGCACAGCGGGTGCATAGGGGACGCCAAAATCAATTGTTCCCGTAACATCGGCGCCAGTTCCAGATGATCACCCGTAAAGTAGTAGAGATCGTCGTTCTGTTCTTCCTCCTCGTCAGGAAGCGTCGTTGGTTTTTTTCTCCGCACATCCATTCGTTTTGCGACCCCGGTGGCTTTCGCTTCCCGCTCGTAGGCCACACGCAGTGAAAACGCCAGGGGTTCGTCAAAATCTTTGAGACACCGTACACATTGACGGATCGCGGTTCCTTCCACCACTCCGGTCACATAGATGGTCCGTTCAATCGCTCGAAGATCCAGTCCGACCGCGACGGCTCCGCGAATGGATACATCCGTAGCTGTCAGCCCTAACTCTTCTCCCGTCAGGTCTCCTGATACTGACAGGCCCTCTGTCGTGATGTCCGCGATTTTCGGTGTCAATACATCCATGGTCATCCTCGACAGCATCCCGCTGCCCCACCGCAGTGCATCGAAATCGCCGATCACGTTCGCTATCGCTCCTCGGCAAAGCTGATGATGGCGATATGCCGAGCCCGCTTGACCGCTACCGTCAGCTCACGCTGGTGGCGCATACAATTCCCCGAGATACGGCGTGGGACGATCCTTCCCCGCTCCGTCAAAAAATTTCGAAGAAGCCCGGCGTCTTTAAAATCGATCGGTGCCTTTTCCAGGCAGAATCTACAGGGCCGCCTTCGCTGGAATAACCGCCCTCCGCCACGTTCGTTTTCGCTTCGGTCCATAACTGCCTCCTCATGCTCCTGTCATTAACCTTCTTCGCCTATTTCATAGCCGGGCTCGTCTGGCATCGGAGGTTCCGCACCGGCACCACCGTCTTGGCGCTTGGGCATGAACGTCACCGTTTGCGCGACCACTTCATGCTTACTCCGCTTTTGACCATCTTCAGTTTCCCAACGGCGCTGCTGCAACCGACCTTCGACGATGACCCCGTTCCCTTTACTGAGATATTGCCCGCAATGTTCCGCCTGTCTGCCGAACACCACGATGTCGACGAAACACACCTCTTCCTTCAGGTCTTCACCCTGTTTAAACCGACGGCTCACCGCCAAGCCAAAACTCGCCACCGGCGTCCCGCTCGGCGTATACCGGAGTTCAGGATTACGAGTGAGGTTTCCCATCAGTATGACCTTGTTAAATCCGGCCACCGTCTGACTCCTGTGCAGAGGCTTCCACCGGACGCCGCTCCACCAAAGGCTTTTCGTGGTGGACCGTCAAAAACTTGATGATGTTGTCTTCCAATCGATAGGCCCGTTCGAGCTCACCCACCGTGTTGTTCGGCGCCTTAAAGTAGAAATAGGCGTAGGTCCCCTTCCGCTCGCGACGCACTTCGTAAGCGAGCTTTTTCTTCCCTAAATTTTCGGCCTTGATGAACTGCGCGCCGGTCTTGTCGGCGACGTTTTTCATCTTCTCGATGAGCGCTTTGGTCTCCTCATCGGAGACGGACGGACGAATAATAAACAGAGACTCGTAGAGCTCCATGCAGCAATCCTCCTGGACAAAGGCCCCCGAACCGGTCGGGAGCGAGGTGTAGGGCGCCTATTTGGCGCAAAGAACGGTGGACCCTAGCACAGGGTTTCTCACACTGTCAATGAATCACCGGAGCCATTCATCAATTGTTGATGGCTTCCACATACATCATGGTCGATCGGACGATCCCATTCCATAAGGACTTCACCTGCATTGACAGAAAAAATTCCCGATGTAACCATTGGCTACTAACAATTCGTCATGGATCGCCATATTGTCTGTCTACAGATTCCTGCTTTTAGAATTGCGCTGGCCCGTTCCTCGGATAGTGCGCTGCGGAACAGACCGGTGGCCGTCG
>JBBIKN010000003.1:75001-80591 GCA_037445435.1 Nitrospira sp.
ATTGCGCTGGCCCGTTCCTCGGATAGTGCGCTGCGGAACAGACCGGTGGCCGTCGCACCGACACATACACCGCGCGCCTTGCTCCGAGAGATTTCTACGGAAGCGTTTCAGGAGGGCTTGCAGCCGGGGATGCCGGTCGATCTCGCACGACTGATCTGCCCCGGCTTGCGAATGATCCCTCCAGATTCATCTCTCACGCAAGCCGCCCATCGTGAGCTACAACACCGTATCTCCTCCTTTGCACCGACTTGGGAATCGATCAGGCCCGGTTCGCTCTTCCTGGACCTTACCGGCACAACCAGACTCTTCGGGCCTCCCATCGATGCGGCATCCCGTATAAGTCGAGAACTGGCACATCAGCAAGGATGGCCGAGTACGATCGGATTGGCGGAGAACAAGCTCGTCTCGCAGTTGGCGGCGTCCACACTGACCAAGCCGCCTCAAGTGTTGTCGATCCATCCTGGCTCCGAACAGCCGTTCCTCGCTCCCTTGCCGACGGTCATGCTTCCAGGCTTTCACCGGGCCCACATCTCACAGGTCTTGCAACGGTTGGAGGATTTAAACCTCCTAACATGCGGCGCGATTGCCTCCGTCTCCTTGGCACACCTGCAAGCCGCCATCGGTTCTCCCGCTCGTATGCTGCAGGATTGGGCTATGGGAATCGATCCCTCGCCGGTCCGGTCACCCATTGTGCAACCGGTGATCGAACGGTTGGTTCACCTCGATCTGGATGAAGTGGACGATCATCTCTTGCTTGGACAGCTCTACCAATTATTAGAGCAACTGTGTGCCACACTGCGGCAACAGCAACGGATGTGCCGACACATCTCACTGACAGTTCGACACAGCGACCATATCGAGCGGACAGCGGAAGAAGCACTGCCTCAAGGCACCTTCTGGGAGGTCGATCTCCAACCAGCGCTGGCACGCCTGTTCTACCGCTGTTTCACCCGGCGGGTGCGTCTCACACAGATGATGCTTCGGGTCAGTCGGCTGGAATCGCCGGCCCGGCAACTTTCGCTCTTCGACGAATCGGAATCCATTATTCCCCGCTCTCACCGGCTCGCGCTGACGCTGGATCAGATTCGTGCGAAATTCGGCGAACAGGCCCTGTCCTGGGGAAGGACAGTACGATGAAGACTGCCCAGTTCGTCCACCTGCATGTCCATTCGGATTATTCGCCGATGCGCGGGGTGTCGTCACTCGAAGAACTCTGCCTCTCGGCGCAGCAACAAGGGGCGCCGGCTATGGCTTTGACCGATACGAACGGGTTATACGGAGCCATCCGATTTATCGAGCAGGCAAAGCAACTGGGTCTCCGCCCGATTCTCGGCGCTGAACTGACCACCGACGATCATCGAGCGGTTTTGCTGGCCAAAACAGCTGACGGCTATGCCAACCTCTGTCGTCTGCTGTCTGAACGGCATTGCAACCCCTCATTCGACTTCCTCACGTCGGTTTCCCGTTATCGCGACGATCTGATTGTGATCACGGACGATGAAGCGGCACTCACCATATGGGCGAAGGAGTCACGGCAAGATCTCTATGTTGAGTTGACCCCGAGACCATTGATGTATGAGACCCTCCGCTTCAGTCGTCAGACTGGCCTCCCACCCGTTGCAACCAACCGTGTCTACATCTCTCATGCACAGGACTTTTCCACACATCGCCTCTTGCGTGCCATTGCACTCAATACAACGCTGTCGCGCCTGCCGAACGAAGCCTGCTGTGCACCCACCCAATGGCTGATGCCCCCGGCACGCATGGCCGCTCAGTTTCCTCACGTGCCTGAAGCCATCGATAATACCCTTCGTATTGCCGAAGCCTGCTACGGCGACTGGCGTTTCGGCGAAACCATCTTTCCAGCGTTTCGGCAGCTGACCGATGACGCCGCCTTCCTAGTGCTCAAGGAACACACCTATGCCGGTGCGCAAGATCGATATAGAGCCATCACCCAAACCATTCGAGACCGAATTGAAAAAGAGTTGGCGATCATCCGACACAAACGCTTCGCGCATTACTTTCTTGTCGTGGAGGAAATCGTGCGGCAAGCACCCCGCACCTGCGGACGTGGGTCAGTCGCTGCGTCGATCGTCTCCTATTGCCTCAACATCACCCACGTCGATCCGATCAAGCACAACCTCTTCTTCGAGCGGTTTCTCAATCCAGGCCGGAAAGACCCGCCGGACATCGACATCGACTTTCCTTGGGATGAGCGCGACGGCATGTTGAACTGGGTGTTTGAGCAGTACGGCGAGCGTCAAGCCGCGATGGTGGCGAACCAGAACAGTCTTGGCTTTCGAGCTGCGATCCGTGAAACAGCGAAGGTCTATGGTATGCCGGCCGGAGAAATCGGCAAGATGCTGTCGCAGATCGTACGCCAGGAGAGCCTATTGAGCGTTTCCATCCCACCGACCAACGAGCAATGGCTCCGGCAACTCTCACAGACGCTGAGATTGCAAACACCCTGGCCCGAGATCCTCTTGCAGGCACTGAAGGCACAGAATCATTTTCGCCACCTCTCCATACACTGCGGCGGAATCGTCATCGTGCCGGACGAGATCAGGCGCTATGTCCCGATCGAACACACCGCAAAGGGCCTGCCGGTCATTCAGTGGGAAAAGGACCAAACGGAGGAGGCGGGTCTCGTCAAAATCGACATCTTGGGCAACCGGTCGCTCGCTGTGATTCGAGATACTCTCGCCGCCATCGCCGACCATACAGGTCGAGCAATCGACTACGCGACTTGGGATCCGCTCAACGATGTCGCCACGCGAGACGCGATCCGACGTGGTGACACGATCGGCTGCTTCTACATCGAATCACCCGCCACCCGTCTTTTGTTGAGAAAACTATGGACCGGCATGCCGCCACACCGCCGTGCGGTGGCCGATGTCTTCGAATACCTGGTGATGGTGTCGTCTCTGGTCAGACCCGCCACCAATGCCTTTGTCGAAGAGTTTATCCGCCGCGCACAAGAAGGATCCTGTGCCTTCTGGCATAAGAAATTGAACGGCGTGTTGGACGAGACCCACGGCATTATGACGTATCAAGAAGACATATCAAAGGTGGCCATGGCGTTGGCGGATTTTTCCGTCGAAGATGCGGATCAGCTTCGCAAGATCATCAGCAAGAAACATAAACAGCGGCAACTGCGAGACTACTATCAACAATTTTGCCAAGGGGCAGCAAGGAATCAGGCATCACCGGAGACCATCGACACAATCTGGAAGATGATCATGAGCTTCGCCGGCTACAGCTTTTGCAAACCCCATTCGGCGAGCTACGCACAGGTGTCGTTCAAGTCGGCCTATCTCCGCACCCATTACCCGGCGGAATTCATGGCCGCGGTCATCAGCAACCAAGGGGGGTTTTATTCGACGTTTGCCTACGTCTCGGAAGCTCGGCGCATGGGTCTGACCATCCTCCTACCGGACGTTAACGAGAGCGACTGGACCTATCGCGGTGAAGGTGAACGGCTACGAATGGGTTTGATGCAGGTGAAGACGATCCCCAAGGAACTCGGCGAGCGGATCATCGAAGAGCGCAGACAGAACGGCCCATACCGATCATTTCAGGACTTTCTACGGCGTGTGAATCCGGAGCCGTCCCATGTCAGAGCATTGGTCCGAGCCGGTTGCTGTGATTCCATCGCCGGCGAACTGACAAGGCCGGCCTTGCTATGGCGGCTGTACGCGGGAAACGATTTCAGATCGAGCCACTTACCGGTACCGGATGACTACTCCGCGGCACAGAAACGAGCCCATGAAATCGAATCATTCGGCTTTCTCGCCAGCCGCCATCCTCTGACCCTTTACCGCAAACAGATCGAGCGGCTGCGGTCGGTACCGGCCTCTCAGATGCATCGATTCGTCGGCCAACGCATCACGATGGTTGGTTTACTCATTACGGAGAAGGCGGCTGAGACCAAGCACGGTCACGCCATGGAATTTATCACGCTGGAAGATATCACGGCTCTTTACGATGCCACGCTGTTTCCCGACGTCTATCGCCGCTGCTGTCATCTGCTCTCGCCAAACCGCCCCTATGTAGTGCGTGGACTGGTGGAAGAAAGCTTCGGCGTCGTGACACTCACCGTGATTGATCTCCAGCCATTGGAACCAACATGGGACAAGAATCGTGACCAGCTGCGGCGGCATCAAGAAGTCGATGCCCATGAGTTATAGCCCGCATTATTCATGACGATGCGTGACGAAACCGTCAAGACGCCAAGCGAGACAGGCATGCGGAGCCCCGAGCGGCCGAGGCATACTTGCAACAGTATGTGGAGGCCACGAGGGGCGAGCCTGCCAGCTTGGCTGCCGGAAACGCGCAGCCAAGCTGGTCGCAGCGGCGTATCGGCGGTTGCAGTAGCAGCGGTCATGAATAATGCGGGATAGGAAGCGTCTCTATAACTCATCAAGTCGGTCAACGGCTCCATCCACCAAATCCATTCGATTTGACATATTGATGTCATAGGCATATGCTCTGACATATGCGGACTACAATTCGCCTCGACGACCACCTCTTGAAATCAGCTAAGCGCTTCGCCCATGAGACCGGCCAGTCGCTAACGAAGCTGATTGAAGATGCTCTACGACATGCACTCGCGAGACGCACGACCAAACCAGCCCGCAAACCGATAAAACTTACGACGTGCTCCGGGCGCGGTCTTCACCCCGGCGTGGATATCGACGATTCTGCGGCCGTTCTCGCCTTCATGGAACGGCCTCATGGTTCTTCTTGATGTGAATGTGTTGGTCTATGCCCACCGAGAAGATGCGCCCCATCATCGAGAACACCTGGCCTGGCTCGAGGCATTGATTCAATCCGAGCAGCCATATGGATTGGCTGATCTCGTCTTAAGCGGTTTCCTCCGCATCGTGACACATCCCAGCGTGTTTAACCCTCCCAGCAATATGGAGAAAGCCCTGGCATTTACCCAGGAACTCCGCGATCAGCCGAACTACACGCTCATCAATCCTGGTCCCCGCCATTGGGAGATCTTCAGCCGGCTCTGTCGCACCACCGGCATCAAGGGCAATCTCGTCCCTGATGCGTTCCTCGCTGCGCTGGCGATCGAAAGTGGGAGTGAATGGATCTCGACGGATCGCGACTATCATCGATTCCCAGGTCTGCGCGTGCGTCATCCGTTGGAATAATACCTAGACCCTCTCCATAGAGATTGAGGACAAAACTGCTATGAAACCGCCGGTTAGTGAGCCGAATATCGCCATTAATCGGCTCATATTTAATCCTTTCATGAGCCGAATAATTGATATATCCGAGTTCGACATCAGCTCAATGAACGGCAGATGCAGATTCTTCGCCGTATGCTGGAAGAAGGCCCGGATGGTTTCGAGGGCGGCATGAGTGCCACGAAGTGCATGACCATCACCGGCGCCTCTCGAAAGCCACAGCCACACGTGATTTGCAAGACCTGGCCGAGAAGCATATCCTCCTTCCCACCGGAAGGGGGCGGAGCACGCCCTGCAAGATCTATCTATAGCCAAATTCTTTGGCCTCGCGGTCCCCTGTGATGACTTGTCAAGAAGTGACCCCAGGGTTTAGGTCGTGCTTGTGAGAAAAA